>NZ_JAERKU010000019.1:0-61276 GCF_018256955.1 Acetobacter persici | reverse complement strand
GCCATTCCCTCAATTAGAACCGGAGGAATGGAAGCATACAGAAGAACTCAAAACCAGGGGGTTTTTCGAACCCTCCACTTTCTGTTATGGATCAATATTTTCTCCATAAATCTTTTTATTTTCTGATCTTTTTTCAAATATTCTGAAACAGAATCTCGTTTCCACTCTTTATTCTGTGAGAGGTTTTTTCAGGATTTCAGCCTCATTCAAAGCCCTGTGGATACAGGTTTATCGTCAAAGCAGTGACAACAGATAACTGCCGATTTCTTTCTCACACAAATATTCAATGGCTTTTACAGAAAAAATAACTTTCCTTCGAACTCATTTTTATTCTGCAATCTATATTAATACCTAAGTATATAAAAACACATCCTCATCATAACCCGAAGTTATACGGCATAGAACAATATGGAATTGCACCCTGCCGTTTGTTGCGATGATGCTATGAACAGCCCGGATGAATACTCTGTTTCATCACGCCCGTCCCTTTCCTTACTCAGGAGATGTTCCGACCATGCGCTACAAAACCCTGAGACATTTTCTGCTTTACTCAGCCTCCAGCCTTAGTCTGTTCGCGGTGGTTTCACCGTTACAGAGTGGCGTGGCGTACGCAGAGGACGCGCAGCTTCCTAAAAAAACGTCTGTCAAATACAGCACAGTCTCCGCCCGAAAGAGCGAGAAGAAAACTCTGCTGCACGTTGCAGACCAGCAGGAAGCGCGCAGCACATCTCCTGAAAATGTGGTTGTGACGGGCTCCATGCTCCGTTCTTCCAACAATTCCAACGCCAACCCGGTGCAGATTATCACGGCCAAGGATATTCAGCGGACATCCGCAACCACACTGTCCGACTATCTCCAGCGCCTGCCCTCCATGGGCAGTGGCGGAAGCTATAACAGCACCACCAATGGCGGGGGCGGTATTGCCTGCCCGGATATCCGCAACCTTGGGGCCTCCCGCGTTCTGGTTCTGGTTGACGGTAAACGACAGGTGCAGAACGGCGGCTCAGGCTCATCCTGCGTGGATCTGAACATGATCCCGGTTTCCATGGTTCAGAGCGTGGAAATCCTGAAGGATGGTGGCTCAGAACTGTATGGTGCAGATGCTGTATCCGGCGTGATCAACATCAAGCTCAAGCACAATCTGACCACCGGCAATATTACCGTCAAAGGCGGCATCACCCAGTATGGGGACCAGCGGACGGGTATGATCTCCGGCATCAAAGGCTTCAACTTTGATCACGACCGCGGCAATATTACCATTGGCGGCCAGTATCTGAGCCAGGGGCCGGTTATGCAGCGGGACCGCGACTGGGCTTATAACCCCCAGATCAACAACCCTGCACCGGGCGGTTCGGTCGTTTACGGGTCTGGCATTACGCCCACCACCACGGCACTTGTCGGCGGCAAGCAGCTCAAGCCCGACGGGAATGGTGGCTTTTCCCCTCTCACCGCGTCTGATCGCTATAATTACGGGCCGGAAGGGACGTTATCCCAGTATATACAAAGCAGCACTCTGACGGGTGACGCGCATTATGAGATCAACAAACATCTCAATCTCTATGCCAACGTACGGTATACGCACAAATCCTCTCAGGCGCAGCTTTCTGCCCAGCCCCTGACCGGGAGTGTCGGCGTTAATTCTCTGCCAGCGGCTTTTGTTCTGCCGGCCGGGAACCCCTATAATGTCTGGGGGCAGGATGTCGGACTTTATAAAAGAACTGTAGAATTTGGTCCACGGTCTTATGATTCCGCAAATGATTCGTATCAGGTCATTGCCGGAGGCAACGGGACGATTGTTGGCAACTGGCAGTATGATGCCTCCATGTCTTACGGCATGACGCAGAACACCCTGCGGACACAAGGGCTGGTCAATTACGCCAACATTTTGCAGGAACTGGGTGTTTCACAAAACGGATCTTCCATTGCGTATGATCCGTCCGTCTGCACATCTCAGGCGGGATGCACTTTGTTTAATCCTTTCCAGACATGGCCAAAATCTGCTGTTGATTACGCCAGACATACGGAAATTGATCATTCCACCTATCAGTTGCGGGACTTCAACCTCCGTATCAACAACAACGATGTTGTGAAACTTCCTTACAAAGGCGGCGGCCCCATCGGGATAGCGCTGGGGATGGAACACCATAGTGAACAGCTTTCCTACCATGCAGACCCGGAGGTGCAGGCAGGCAACGTCGCGGGATCCTACACCTCCAGCACGGGCGGCGGCTTTAACGCGACTGAAGTCTATCTGGAAGGCAAAGTGCCCCTGCTGCATAACGTCGCCTTCGCGAAAGATCTGACAATTGATGGTCAGGGCCGCTGGTCGCGCTACAACACGTTTGGCGATACGGAAAACTGGAAAGTCAGCATTAACTGGGCTCCTATTAAGGATATCCGCTTCCGGGCAACGCTGGGAACATCGTTCCGGCAGCCCAGCGTGTATTCTCTGTATGGTGGTCAGGCCGTCGGTTTTCCTGCGGCCATCGATCCCTGCACACGCCCGAACTACTATGGCGCAGCGGCGGCAACTGTTGTTGCCAACTGCATGAAGGCCGGCGCCGTGCCCGGCAAGGTCACGCAGGCCTATTCCAATCAGCTCCCCAGCCTGCAGGGCGGAAACCCCAAACTCGGCCCGGAAGTCGGCCGGACTTATACGTTTGGCACGGTCATTACCCCGCGCTGGACTCCGGGGCTCTCGCTCTCGGTGGAGTACTGGCATACCACGCTTAAAAATACCATTGGCTCCGTTGGGACCCAGTATATTGTGGACCAGTGTTACACCGGGGCATCCCCCGGTTACTGTGCCAATATTTCTCCGCGTGACAGTAACGGGCAGATCACCATGGTGAATGCCACAACGCAAAACCTTGGCCAGATGACCACGAACGGCATTGATTTTGACCTTGCTTACCGCGTGCGCCTGACCCGCACGGATGTTCTGACCCTCAGCAACAATCTGCAAGGGCTGGTTGGCTATAATGTGCAGCCTTATGCCGGATCTTCCTTCAGAAACGGTACGGGCCGCCTTTACTTTACCGGTGGCGGTGCGTATGCGGGCGCAGGCGTGGGCCACCCCCGTATTACAGATTACGCAACGGCCACATGGACGCATAAAGCGTTCAGCCTGACTTACATGATGAACTATACCAGCGGCATGCGGCTGAACAACGGCTCTGTTGACCTCACCCATTCCTCCGCAGGGTCATGGAACGTGCCCGGCATTTTTACGCATGATGTGACGCTGGGCTATAGACTGAAAGACTGGAACTTTACCGCAGGCGTCAACAATCTTCTCGATAAAAAGCCGCCCTTCATACCAGATGGCGTGATCAATACTGATCTGGCGATGTATTCGCAGAACGCCATTGGCCGATATGCCTTCCTTCAGGCCGGAATGGATTTCTGAGTAGAGGCTCTCAAAACCTGAGGCGCACTGAGCAGACCCACATAAATGAGTCTGCTCTGCTGCCTGAAGGACTGATATTTTCTGAAGAGCGTCTATTTGAAATGGAAGCTGCCCAGAAAGAGCAGAACAAAACCTGCGCATCCCTTCAGATTACTGCAAGACTCTTTTCTGGTGGCGTGACAGTCCCGTTTTCTCAAGCAGGACTGTTTGCGTCAGGCGGTCCAGAAATAACAGGCCATCCAGCCAGTCCCCAAGGTCACTTTGGTTGCCGATATGCCCTTTGCGGCCAGCATCGACAAAAGAGGCGCTCCAGTGCCGTGCAAATTTTCGAGCCGATGTGACACTCAGCCACGGGTCATTCCGGCTCCCGACCACTACGGACGGAAATGGCAACGGGGACAACGGGACAGGGCTGAACGCCGCCACCCGGTACCGCTCCAGCTCAGGCCCATTCTCTACATCCGCAGGCGCGACCAGCAAGGCACCGGCGACAGTCTCCGGCAGCAGTCCTTTTTTGATCGCATGCGTAATCAGAAGGCAGCCCAGACTATGCCCGACGAGCAAAACAGGCTTTTTGCTTTTTTTGACTGCCGCAACCAGCGCCGTCACCCAGTTCTCATAATCAGGTTTTGACCAGTTGGCCTGCGTGACGCGCCGCACCGCAACACCATTGGCCCGAAACAGCCTCTGCCAGCTGGACTGCCAGTGGTGGCGGGCAGATCCATCCAGACCCGGCACAATGAGGACTTCAAACCCCGCCAGAGACGCAGAAAGACGCCGGACGATATCCTCTGACGCGCTGCCTTGTATGTCCACTTGCTGATGCAGGGACGCTGCTTTCTGCGGGAGCCTGCTTTGTCCTGAGAATGACAGACGCGACACAGGTTTTCTTTTAAGAGCAGACATTACGCTTCCAATGTTTTTTGCGTCCATTGTCCGTTTATTCACACTCTGTCGCATCACACATTCCTTGTCTGATCAGGACGTTCGGTTGATTTCAGGAAAGCTTCACCAGACGTAGGTAAGGCTTGAGCGTCTTCCAGCCCTGCGGGAACAGGGTTTTTGCCTGCTCATCACTGACAGATGGCGCAATGATCACATCATCCCCGGCCTGCCAGTTGGCCGGGGTGGTCACTTTCTGTTTGTCCGTTAACTGGAGGCTATCAAGCACCCGCAGAATTTCGTTGAAGTTGCGGCCTGCTGAGGGCGGATATGTCAGCGTCAGTCTGACTTTTTTACTGGGGTCGATAATAAAGACACTTCGCACCGTCACCTTCGGGTCAGCATCCGGATGGATCATCCCGTAAAGGGTGGAAACCTTTTTGTCGGTATCTGCCAGAATGGGAAAATTAACTTTGCTGCCCTGAGTTTCAGCAATATCCGCCTCCCATGAGGCATGGTCTTTCAGGTCGTCCACCGAAAGGCCGAGCACTTTGGTGTTCCGCTTCGCCCATTCAGGCGCAAGCTGCGCGACGGCCCCCAGTTCAGTCGTGCAGACAGGAGTGAAGTCCTTCGGATGGCTGAACAGGATGCCCCACCCCTCCCCGAGCCATGAATGAAACTGGATTGGCCCCTGCGTGCTGTCCTGCACAAAATCAGGAGCGGTCTGGCCTAGCTGGATTGTCATAAGCGCACCCCAAAACCACACTGTTAAATCTGAAATAAAATAAGCACATATTTTTCTCGTTGTAAAAAACATAATTCAATATATTTTAGTGGAATAGAATTTTGGGCATCTGGCCCCCTTTCGAGGAAAGCTCATTCAGCCGTGGAGACCGAACTTATGCGCAGAAAAACACTCTGGTCTGGCCTGACGGCAGGCGTGCTTGTGCTGCTGCTCGGAGGCGCACTGGTGCCCGCACACAACACACAGGCCGCACTGTTTGCACTTTCAGATGCCACGTCCTGCCTGTTCCAGTATGATGTGACGCAGCAGACGCAGGAAGTCGCCTCACGATGAAACCACTGAGGCCCTCTAACGGCTACCGCGCCATAATCTGGTGAGGTTTGACCAGAAACACGCAGCAAGCTGACAGAAGACACAGCACGAAACTGAGAAACCCAATCCCCAGATACTGGCCGCTATTACCGGCGACACCAGCCATCACTGTTGTCGTTGCCTGAGAAAGCATCCACGCGCCTCCGGAACGAGACGCCAGCTTTCCTGAAGGGTCAACCAGACAGGTTAAGCCAACCAGAGCAGGGTAGATAAAAAACCACAAAGCATAGTTTAAAGAAAATGCTGCTTTAAAAACCAGCCACGATGGCGGCCATGCCTGAAAAAAGCAGATCACACCCGTCAGTAGAAGTGCGGGAATCAGCAGGCGCATACTTGCCGTATTCCGGCTAAGCCGCACACTCGCAAGACAGACGCACAAACCGAGTATATTTGAAAATGCTGATAATGTGCCAAATGATGCCGTGGTCAGCCCTACTGAGGCGGCAATACGCTCTGTAAAGGGCCAGACCGCGAGACTGCCGCCCGTGTAGCACAACACAGCCAGTAATGCGGCAACGGCAGGCCCGGATGCGGGCTGCCCCGTGCGCACTATGCCTTCGGGCTGATTAACGGTATCGGGCAGCAGCCGCATCAAGGGGGCCAGTGCGAGCACAATACATGCCAGAACAAGGAAAACACCCTTTTGCCCGGCTATCTTTCCGATAGAGGGCAGAAAAAGGCTGGACGCAGAAAAAACAATCGTCTGAACGACCATCACAAAAGAGAGCACAAAAATGGGTTGCCCCAGTCGGCTGGCGCCCACATTGACAACCGCATTCAGTGCGCCAAGCCCCAATCCGGACAGCACACGGAGCCCCAGCAATCCCCAGAAACCATGTACATAGGCAGACGTCGCCTGTGCAAAAACAACGCAGATCGCGGCAACAAGCGCCAGAGAACGCAACCTGATACGATGAACAGCGGAGGCTATGCCCGTCATGGCCGCAGCATAAGAAAGCATTTCTACACTGCTCCACACGCCAGCCTGCGCGGCAGTCATCTGCCCATTTTTTATCAGTTCCCCAACGGCAAACGGACCCAGAGAATTCATACTATGCGCGGCACAGTCCGCCGCGCTGATTGCCACGAGGGTCATAACGCCAAGTGTGCGTGTTTGCTGTAACATGCTTAAAGAGACCGCATGACTTCAAAGCCGAAGGACCGTAAGTCACCGGGATATCGGCTGATATTCCGGTTGAAGAACTCACCAAACGCATTTGTATAGGTCATCTGGTTTGTAATATTATGCAGCCAGACCGCAACTTCCGTCTTTTCATCAACGGAATGCCAGGCAATCCTGACATTGCCAGTAATAACAGGCTTTTGGGAAAAGGCATTTCTCACCAGCGCCTGCGTCTGCGGTGACGATAGAAATGCAGCCGGTGTGGCAGGGTGTACATCAGACCATGCCTGAAAACGATACCGGCTGGTGTAACGCCAGTCTGTCTGGAGTGTAAAATCTCCAAATGATACGGGGATTTTATAGCTCAGCAGAAAGTTGGTCGTGACGTGTGGCGCACGTTCCAGCGGCTGACCGGACAGATCAACCGGGTTCCCTCCATTAAAGGGTGTCGGCGCGCTCGCATTCCGGAAGCTTGTATAATGCGCATCCTGATAGGAAACACCAAAAGACCCAAACAGATTATCCGTAGGCCGCACCTGTCCTTCAAATTCAAATCCGTTGGAGACAGCACGGGCCGCATTGGTTGTATGCGTACCGGTGTTTTGCAGAATTGTAACCTGCATATTGTTATAATCATAATGGAAACCCGAGAGGTTAAGCTGCGCCTTGCCGCGCCATAACCGGGCTTTTACCCCACCTTCATAATCAGTCAGCACTTCCGGGTTATACAGGCTGAAATCGGACGCCGTTGCCACATAGGTATTGTAATTGCCGGTCCGGAAACCGCGTGCATAGCGCAGATAACCCGTAATCCCGTGTGAAAAACGATATTTCAGGCTTGCATCTTCACTGTCCCGGTTAAAGGTTTTCTTCAGCGGCGGTCCGCTCAGACTCTCCCCTGTAGCAGGATCAATAAATGTGCCCGTACTGGTATTGATGTAGGTCAGAGCCCGGCTGCTCGTATCATACGGGTTGGAGCTTTGCGTAGTGTAAGCCCATGCCTCGCCGTTCGCGCTCCGGGTTTCAGACGTAAAACGGCCGCCAATATCAAGGGTCAGGCGGCGTGTGAGATCAAAAGACAAAGCCGAGAAAACCGCAGCATCCTGCGTATTGATATTAAAGCTGGATGCGTTGCCGTTCACCCCGAAATCAATCGGACTATAAAGCGGCTGCTGGCTGAAAGACTGCGTCATGTTCCGCAGATAATAAACACCTCCAATATAGCGGGTTTTCCTGTTCTGCGGAGACGCAACCCGAATTTCGTTACTCAGAACCCGCGCCACGCCGCCAATATTTTCCTGATAATCCACAGCGGCCGGGCTGGCATCATCATCCGAGAAGACATTGAAATGATTCCACTCCAGAGCAAAAATATTGCTCAGGCTCCAGCCACCTGCAAAATCATAACGTGCCGAGGCAGAAAGCCCGGCCCGTCTTGTTGTTGCATCCGTGCGCCCGTTATTCTGAATATCCCTGTGCGATGTCTGGGCATATCCCTGAGCATCCGTCCCGCCCTCCAGAAGCCCTACATGATCAATGGGAACTTCCGTCCTGTTCCGCCCAAGATGGGCCTTGATCAGAATAGAGAAATTATCAGTTGGTTTTGCAAGAATCTGTCCGCGCATATCATAATACTGATATCCGCCTGTCGGGTTTTTATGGCTGCCATTATAATACTGGCCATCCATACGCCGGTTCACAATGGCAAAGCGCGCCATCAGTTTATCTTTTATAATGGGGCCGCCAATGGCGCCTTCTTCTCCCCACAAGCCGTAATTACCAGCCGTGCCGCGCACATAACCATCAAGAGTGTTTGTCGGTTTCTTGGTGTAATAAGACACCATCCCCGCCGTTGTATTTTTGCCCTGTAAGGTGCCCTGCGGGCCGCGAAATACTTCCACATGGTCAAGGTCGTAAATTGGTGTGCCCTGCGATGCGCCGCTATCCAGAAACACGTCATCTTCAGACACACCAACCGCGGTTGTCATGTTTGCTGAAAAATCATTTGTACCAATCCCGCGCAGGCGGTAGCGCGGGTTAGTTGAGCCTGACGTGCTTTCTGCCATAAGGCCGGGAATATCGCGCGCCAGAGACAAAGCATCCCGCACACCTGTGGTCTGAAGGGTCTTGCCGGAGAGTGCCACAACGGATGCGGGTGTTGTGTTCACCTGCTGAGCACGCTTGTTTGACCGCACCGTAATTTCCTCAAGAGCTGAGGGTTTAGATTGTGGCGTGGACACAGCTGCATGGCTTTTCTGACTGGCCGGCTTCTGCACTACGCTTTTTGGGGCGGCTGAAACGGTATGGGGCTCTGTCTCGGCTGCGTATGCCGCGCATGTGGCCCCCAGAGAGACAACAAAAGTGAGAGACGCGCGGTAGGGAAAGTTATGGAAGAGCATATCACAGTGACCCAACATCCTGTGGTAGCAGCCGCGCTTCGGCTTCAAGCTGCTCCAGAGGTTTATGATGACGGATATAGGCGCGGTGCGCATTGGCGGGAGGCTGATAATCCCATGCCGTACAGCGGCCCGTCGCCAGAGCCCGCTTTACGAGCGCCCGCCTTTGCTGGCTCAGCACAACTTTCTGGCGGAGCAGTTCAAAATTCCATTTCTGAAGAACTTCGGTCTGGAAAGCCTTTACATCGGCCTGATAAAGAGGAAGAGACGCGAGGTTCCGCTTTTCATCCGGGTCGTCTTCCAGATTATAAAGCTGATCAGGATCATCCGGCGTATAGAGGAATTTCCATTTGCCCCGCCGGATCATGACAGTTGGCGCGAATGTCCCTTCACCCAGATATTCGCCATAAACTTCGTCCGTCCAGACAGTCTCCCCTTTAAGCAGAGGCGTCAGATCACGGCCGGTAACCTGTGGCGCAGAGGGTGCGCCAGCCAGCCCGCAGAGGGTTTCCCCCACATCCGCAAGGCACACAGCCTGAGCCACCTTCTGTGACGCACCACCCGGAAAAGCCATGAGAAGCGGGATACGGGCCGCCCCTTCCCGAAAGGACATTTTATACCATTGCCCATGCTCACCGAGCATTTCACCGTGGTCACTTGTGAAAATGATAGCTGTGGTCTTGTCCAGTCCGGTCTGACGCAAAACCTCAACAAGCTGCCCAAGCTGATGATCAACGTAGGACAGAGCGCCGTAATAAGCCCGCCGGGCACGCAGCACGTCAGACTTGGATGGACGCTGGGCATCAATCCCGCATGCCGCCCGGATACGGTCAGCAGAAGGATGATTTTCTACGGCATCCGGCACACGCGGGAGAGGAATGTCACTCTCTGCATAGAGGTCCCACCATTCCGGAGTAATATTGAAAGGATCATGGGGGTGCGTGAAGGACACAACCATACAAAACGGCCGTTTATCATCACGCTGTCGGGCCAGATCAAACAGCTTGCGGCGGGACGCAAAAGCAACTTCTTCATCAAAATCAATCTGATTACTGCGCAGAACCGGGCCTGCATTCAGCACGGAATCCATCGAATGATACCAGTCCGGCCGGTCCTCCTTGTTCTGCCAGTCCGGCACCCAGGTGAAATCCGAAGGATAAATATCTGTGGTCAGGCGCTCCTCAAAACCATGTAGCTGGTCCGCTCCGACAAAGTGCATCTTCCCGGCAAGAATGGTCTGATACCCGGCATCGCGCAGCCTGTGGCCGAATGTGGGAATGTCTGAATGCCATTCGCTCCCGTTATCCATAATCCCGCTTTGAGAGGGCATCAGGCCCGTCATGAAGGCGCCCCGAGACGGCCCGCAGAGCGGGCTGACCGTGTAGGCATTCTTAAAAACTACGCCACGTTCTGCCAGACTGCGCAGAGCGGGCACTTTTGCCGGGGAGGGGTCACGGCCCCCCCAGAAAGGCTGGCAACGCAAGAGCCGTCAGCTGGTCCGCCACGACAACCAAGAAGTTCAACGGAGCATCTTTTGTCACTGCATCACTTTCCATTGCTAATTTAACTATTTTTTGTCGTTTTATTATATAAAATAAGCCATGTTATTCGTTATTTTTGATCTATCCACGTTTGTATGTGTTGTATAAGCATGACTTATGACACCGAATCAAGCTGACTATCTGTTACGCTCACTCCGCCTGATTGAGGCTGTTGGCCGCTGTGGCAGCTTCAGCACAGCAGCGCTTGAGCTCGGCATGACCCAACCGGCCGTAAGCCAGCAGGTTGCTCAGCTTGAAAAACTTTTAGGAGTGGTTTTGTTTGAGCGTCGGCACAGAGGGGTGCTGGCTACCAGACACGGCCAGATGCTCCATGCGACCACAAGTGACGTGCTGGCACAGCTCTATAGTACCATGGAGAGCATACACGACAGTCATTCCAGAAAAATGCTGACAATCCTCACAGATTATGGGTTCGCAGCGAACTGGCTTCTGCCCCGTTTGTCTGATTTTGAAGAGAAATATCCTGAATTTGACGTCAGTCTTTTGACAACACAAGCCAGGCGAGACGCCAAAATAGACCACAGGAATACCCCACATGATATTTCCATTCTTTTTGGGGAGGACCCGCATGCACACGGCGTTTCTTCAATCTGCCTGTTTCAGGAAGAGATTGTGCCTATCTGCAGTGCCCTGTATTTCAAAACAGCGGGACTATTTCATGAACCGCAAGATCTTCTCTCGGCAAAGCTTTTACATTTAAGCGGACCGGACCATCAGTGGTTTACATGGGCAGACTGGTTTGGCGCGATTGATAGTAGCCTCCCGTTAAAATCATTCCAGAAAAATGGATTGTTTTTCGGAAATTATCCACTCCTGCTTCAGGCTGTGTTGCAAAATCAGGGTATCGCTCTGGGGTGGAGGCCTTTGATTGATGATCTGATAAAAACCGGTCAAATTGTATCTTTAAGTAACAAGAGCATTAAAAGCCAAAGAGGATATTTTATAGCAACTGATCCCAAAAAAAATCGTCATGTTGACAGTTTTATACAATGGATTCTTACACACTCTCATACCCATTAATATAATATCCAATCCTAAAAAGAGTCTAATATTCTTAATTTATTCCAGAAAAACCTAATAAAATAGCGGTTTATACTGCCATTTCAAAACAATATATAATTACCCTGAATGCATCGTGCGAGAAGCATGAAAAGAAATCTTTACGGCGCAAAGTAGAACTCTTGAAAATGTTCTAAAAAAAATCAAATATTTTGAATGCGATAAAGAGACCAGGTTTTCTGAACTCCGGAAGGCAGCCAGATAAACTCTGCCGCCCTCCCTTTATCTGAAACAAAAATCAATAAGCCCGTTTCTCTTCCTTTATTCTAAAGAGGAAAACACTCACAAACGGTAGCTTATTTTAGCAAAATAGTATCCGCCCATGAAGCCATACGCCGAATAGTATGGATATTTAAAGGCGCCACTAGACGAGGCCTGCCCGGCTTTGGACACCTGATTAGGATATTTGTTGAACAGGTTTTGCGCCCCCACGCTGACGGACCAGCGCGGCGTAACATCATAACTCACTGTAAGATTGGTAATAAATGCCGGTTTGACAACCGTCCAGTCCTTCGTTGCAAGACTTGGGTTAGCAATATAGGTCAACTGGCCGTAGCGCTGCTCCTGAAAGGACACCATCCATTTATTTTTTGCCCATGTAATCCCAAGAGTTTCCCGGTTTTTAGGGGAGGAGTGGAGTAATGTGTTCTGGGCATACCCATCAAAATACGGCTGGTTAAACGCGAGAAGCTGGGATGGCGTGGCATTGTAATGGCTGATTTCAGTATCCGAGAAATTGGCACCAATGGAAAAAATCCACTGCCCGTAATCATGCAGATTCAGGTTATAGGCAGCATTCACATCCCCGCCATTGGTCACGGTATTGACGGGGTTCGTATAGTACTGAACGTACCGGATACCATTCAGCCCAAGACTGTTCAGCATACTTTCCACCGCAGTCCCCCCAAACTGGGTGGAATTGGCCATGCGGTCATTGATAGCGATGCGGTAAAGGTTGGCTGTGAGTGTGAAATTATCGACCGGATGCGCGTCAATCCCGATACTGTAGCTGCGCGAATACTCGCCTTTTAACGGGCCACCCCCTAACGCGCTGGCCGCAGCGCTCGTAGTCGGTAGCTGTGCAAAGGTATAGGTCGGAAAGGTTGAGGTATAATAATAATTTTCTTGACCAAGTGTCGGCGGTCGATAGCCGGTATTAAAATTAGCGCGAATAGCCCAGCGTTTGTTAAAATCATAACGGGTGCCAACGGAGCCTGTTTCCGTCGTCGTCAGATTAGAATAGCTGACCACATGCCCACCCAGTGTCCACTCCCATTTTGGCAGAATATGGAAAGAGAGATTAACATGCCCGTCAAACGTATCCCGCGCAGTGTTACTGGCCGTATCAGGGGATGCACCAATATGGCCTGAGGCTCCCGGCGTTGCCGTAGCCCCGGCATTTGGCCCATCCAGCACCTTGACGCCACCATTCGCCCAGGATTGATAATCCCCCGCCGTCAACTGGAACGTATCGTGCCGGTATTCCCCGCCAAACTCCAGCATGACCGGCCGAGACAGAAAGGACGGTGTGAAGTTTCTGGAGGCCTTGAACCCCGCCACAAACTGGGTGGAAATATCGGACCCATCGTAAAAATTACGTTTGCTGGCCAGACCAAATGTCGGGTTATTGGAATTGAGCGTTGTATAACTTTCATCATCCCGACCGAACGTTACGTACCCATCCCAGTCAAACCCTGCGGTTGTACCCTGCACACCGCCGTTAATCTGAAAGTCATTTTCCGTCATTCCCATCAGCGGAATAAAGCCATCAGGGTAGAGGGCACGCACCGTGTTGTTGTTGGCCTGATTGCGATACGTGACCTGATTTTCAACCGTCCTGTGTCCATACGTTCCGGTAAGATAACCACGAATACTGTCCGTTATGGGTAAAGCTCCATTGAGGGAAAGCGTCTCCATGGTTGTGTGCCCCAGCCCTTCCAGCCGGTTATAGTCCCGCCCTGCCTTTTTCTGACGTGGGTCCACACTCCCGTCGGCGAGAGGGAAATACATGCTACCTGTATAAAGCCCGGAACGATTAGTGGGGAGCTGGTTGGATACCTGTGCCGCAATATCCAGAAAGCCCCCACGCTTGCCAAGCTTTATGGCATAATCCCCATACCCGTTTACGCCCACACCATCTCCCGCATAGTAGCCGCTGTCTACAAAATTGAGCGATCCTCCGCTTGTATTATGCTTGAGCACAATATTGACGGCACCGGCGATGGCATCCTGACCATACAGGGCAGAAGCCCCTTCCGTTATCACTTCAATATGGTCGATAGCACTCAGGGGAATCAGGGACAAATCGGCGGGCTCCGTTCCGGAATTAGGGCCAGCGTTCGCGTTGAAATTTGCTGTCAGGTGCCGCCGTTTTCCATTGACCAGCACCAGAGTCTGATCGGCCGAGAGGTTACGCAACTGCATGGTGCGAATAAAGCGGTTGGAGCCCACGCCACTGAATGAGGGAGAACTGACTGAAGGCATAAGCTGTTCCAGTGCAGCCATAGCGTTGCTCTGACCTGTTTTGACAATGTCCTGCGCGCTGATCACCTGGACATTGACGGTACTGTGCCTGCGGGTTGTGCCGGAAAGCACCGGGTTTTCCTGCCTGCCCACCACCGAAATTGTTTCCGGGGAAGCCTGTAAAACCTCTTTTTTATGAAATGGTTTTGCTGCTGTCGCGCGGGTTTTTGTCGCAGGTTGATGGGAAGAGACTGTATGGGTTCCCTGACGCTCCCGCGGTTTGCCTTCCTCCACCGTGCCTGCATACGCCGTTGCCGGAAGGGCCGCCATAACAACAACAATTGGAAGTGCTTTTCTTCCACTCGCGACCTTAACAACCATAGTGAACGATCCCTTTTTCATACAACTGTTTTTAATAGTTATATTTAGATAAAAAAATGCCTCTCGGCTGATTCAGTAAGTAAAGGTAATCGGCGGCGGCTCTTCGTTAAGAAGAAAATTGCCAATAGCCTTGTATTTGTAAGCCACGCTATCATGCGTTGTATGTGTGCGGGCGTTACGCCAGTGCCGGTCAAAATTAAACGGCTTCTGTGTTGTGGCGGCACCCCCGACGTCATACAGTTTCTGCGAGACGTACAGGGCGCTTTCCGTGGATGCTATTTTTGCTTCTGCAACCGCAATTGACGACTGCACCAGAAGATTTTCCGTTTCTTCCGTTGTGGCATGACCACGGCTGACGTCTTCCAGTTGCGCACGGGCCGCCTGCTCCACATATCCGGCGGCACGCCGGACCAGTGCTTCGGCTGCTCTTACACGCGCTGCAATTTCTCCTACCGCGTAAAGAATGTAAGGATCATCAGTCGCTTTGCTGACACCACTTTCACGCAGGGGGCGTGTATGGTTTCTGGCCCAGTAAATGGCATCATCCAGTACAGCCAGCCCAATCCCCACATCAATAGCGCAATGGATCAGCTGCGCCGAGGCCCCAACGTAATTCCGCCTGCCCGACCAGTGGCCTGTTGGAATAATCTGCTCTGCTGAGAGGGCAATATCGTGAAACTCCGTCGTACCGCTGGCTGTGGTACGCTGGCCCATGCCATCCCAGTCGTCCTTTAAGACAAGGCCCTGCGCATCTTTTGGCAACATGACGTAGAGCGGCTTCCCTGCCTCATCGAGTGCCTGTACCTTGATCAGATCCGCAAAAAGACAGCCTGTGCTGTAAAATTTACATCCTCGCAAGACTGTCTTGCCATCAACATGCGCGAGATGGGTATGAATTTCCCCTCTGAAACTGCCGGTGCGTTCCGCCACCGCGCCAGAACTGATGCGGCCGCGGCCAATCTGCCCCAGATAACGGACCTGCGCGTCTGGCCCCGCCATAAGCCGTAATTGTTCAATATTGATAAAATGCGGGAACAGAGCCTGTGCTACATTGGGGTCTGCTTTACCAAGCGCTATAAAGATCTCAGCAACCGCACCCTGAGTAACGTCTCCACCCCCAAGCTCTTTTTGCACCCGTGCCGCACCAAGTCCTGAACAGGCAATTTTTTCAAAAATATCAAACGGTAAAATCCGTTCTGCGTCCCGCTGCGAAGCCTCTTCAGCAATCACGGGCGCAAGCGTACGGGCGAGATGAACATAATCTGTCATGACTGTGAATCCATTACCGAATAAGGCTGAGAGACCGGAAGGCGCGCCGTACGGGCGGTCATGGCAAGCATGACGATCACGCCAAGCCCGACAAAGAGGCTGACAAGACTCAAAGCGACCTCAAACCCACCCAGCCGCGTTTTGAGAAAACCAATTAAAACCGGCACAAGCATGCTGCTGATCTGGCCGCAGCAATTGATCAGGGCAAAACCAATGGCCCGGTCCTGCGCAGGCAACAGGCCTGCGGGAATACTCCAGAAAATTGCTGTTGCAATCAGATAGCCTGCAACCATAACAGTCAGAAAAAAGAGGGTTTCTGTCGTTCCGTGCGCTATCCACGGCAGAGCCAGCATGCCTGCCATAGCCAGCGCTCCGCCCAGCGCGAAATGCCAGCGCCGCTCCTGATGCTGGTCTGAATGCCGGCAGGCCAGTAGCATGGCCCCAATACCCACCGCATGCGGCAAGGCACTTAAAAGACCAAGCTGTTGCAGGTTCTGCACCCCTGCGGCACGCAGGAGCGACGGCACCCAGAAATTGACGACATTCCCCGTGCACGTAATAGTCAGGCAGTAGCTCAGAGACAGTAGCCAGACTGTACGGTTGGAAAACGCACTGACAAGAGAGGCCCGGACGGGGCGGATGGTTGCGGACGGTTCGCGTACCATGGCCTGCTGAATGATTATTTTCTCATTCTTCTTCAACCAGCGTGCGTTATCAGGCTTATCAGCCAGCCAGCCAAAGGCCAGAAATCCTGCAACAACCGGCGGGAGCCCCCCGAGCAGAAACAGCCATTGCCACCCGTGCCAGCCCCAGAGTCCGGCCAGATGGGTCATGATCCAGGTTGCACTCGGCCCCCCGACGATCCCGCACACAGCAATCGCCATGATAAAGCGTGACGTGATGCGGGCGCGGTAAGCGCTGGGGAACCAGTACGTCAGATAGAGGATAACACCGGGGAAAAACCCGGCTTCCGCCATCCCCAGCAAAGTGCGCGTGGCATACAGGGAGTACGGCCCCTGCACGAATGCCATACCAACAGTCACCAGTCCCCAAATAATCATGATCCGGGCGAGGGTTCTGCGTGCCCCCCACCGCTCCATGACCAGATTACTCGGAATTTCGCACAACAGATAACCGGCTGAAAAAAGGCCAACAGACAGACCAAAAGCTGTGTCGCTGATATGCAGATCCGCACCGAACTGAAGATGCGCAAAGCTGACAGCCACACGATCCAGCCAGTTGAAAACAAGGCAGATGAACAGGAACGGCATAAGACGCCACGCCACACGCCGGAAAACAGCACCCTCTGCCGACCCGGCAGGAATCAGATCCTCATTGCTCATATCGACCGACTTCCAGTCTGGCCTGATCAACCAGCGCATAATGCCTGTCCAGCCGCGCACGCCGCTCAGCCAGCAGCAGCCGCTTGCTCCATGCCATAGCGGATGTCGGCAAACCTGCCAGACGTGTGGCGAGAGCCGTGGCCTCTGCCAGCGGATCCTGTGCCAGGGAAGACACCAGTCCCATGCGCTGCGCGTCTTCCGCATCAAAGCTCCGGCCCGTCAGCATAATATCCAGCGCTGCGGCCTCTCCGATCAGCGAGGGCAACTCTATCGCGCTGAAGCCGGAGAGCATGTCATGCTCGACCTCAGGAAAACGAAAACGGGTTCCGGGTGCTGCAATCCGAAAATCACAATACATGGCGATGCTTATCCCTAACCCGATGACATGACCGTGCAGGGCCGCAACAACGGGTTTGGTAAAGTCTTCCGCAACACCGGGAATACAGGAGGCCAGCACATCTGTTGTCGCCACCTGCTGCGTTGCAGAAATTTCCTTAAGGTCTGACCCTGCACAGAACGCCTTTTCTCCCGCACCATGCAAAACCACGGCTCTGACTGCGGAATTATGCAGTGCCTCATGCCAGATACGCCCCAGTGCTGTTTTGTCGTGGCTGTCCAGCGCGTTCAACCGGTCAGGACGGTTGAGAGTGATGGTGAGAACACCGGACTGAATAGCACTATCTATCATGGTTTATCCCGAATTAAGCATGATTCCGATTCGTTAAATTAGCCATAGCAACATTTTTCGATGTGGAATATAAAAAGTTTATATTGTGTTCTTTATGTTCGTTATATGAACAAATATCAGGGCTGTAACAATGAAAGCAATTATCCTTTCGGACTTTGGCGGTCCCTCTCAGCTCAGGCTGGAAGACGTCCCCACACCTGAGGCTGGTGCGCATGATGTGCTTGTGCAGGTTGAAGCCGCAGGGGTGTGCCACCATGACCTGCTGCACAGAGCAGGCAAACTGGCAGGAGCCCCTAAGGGGGTTATCCTCGGTCACGAGGTGGCGGGCCGCGTTGTGGAAACGGGTGCCGCCGTAACCACGCTGCGCGTCGGGGACCGCATAACCGGCTATCAACGCCGCTTTTGCGGACAATGCCGGGACTGTCTGAGAGGGCGGCAAGACCTGTGCCGCGCTGTCTCTCTCCCCGCCGTGGATACGGAAGGCGCTTATGCCCAGTATATTCGCCTGCCCGCCGTCTCCGCCATCCGCATCCCGGATAATGTCACGTTTCAGCAGGCCGCCCTTGCATCCTGCCCTATTGGCACCGCCATGCGGGCACTTGTCTCACAGGCCGGACTGACTGCGGGCGAGACTGTTCTGGTTAATGGCGCCAGCGGAGGGCTGGGCGTGCATCAGATCCAGATTGCCCGTGCGCTGGGGGCGGAGGTTATTGCCGTGACAGGGGACCCTGCAAAAGCCAGCAGACTGGAAGAACTTGGGGCATCCTCAGTCATAGTGGCACCGGATGGAAACTACAGTGCTGCGGTGTGGAACCAGACCGGTAAACGCGGTGTGGATGTTGCCATGGAGAATCTGGGCCTCACCCTCCCCCAAACCCTGCGGGCAACTGGCATGGGCGGACGCATTGTGGTGCTGGGCAATATCGCTCCGGCACCTGTCGAAGTCTCCCCCGGCCTGCTGATCGGGCGCAGGCTCCGTGTGCAGGGGTCTGGCAGCGCCACGCTGGATGAAGTCAGCCAGTCTCTCGCCATGATTTCCACTGGCCTTGTTCGGCCGCAGATTGACCGCGTCATGCCCTTTACGCAGGCGGCGCAGGCCCATGCACTTCTGGAAGCAAGGCAGGTGAACGGCCGCATTATTTTAAGCGGGTGGTAAAAGCATGAGCGTGCAAAATCTTTTTTTGAATGCCGCAGCCCGATGGCCTGATACGGTGGCACTCCATGAACCTGCTACAGGCCAGACGCTTTCTTTCGGAGATATGCAGACTGCTTTACAGGGTTTTGGGGCATTTCTGGCTGCACAGGGCGTAACACCCGGCGCACGGGTTGGGATTCTGGCTGATGCCAGCATTCCCTATCTGATTGCCGATTACGGCAGCATGGTTTGCGGTTATGTGCGCGTGCCGTTTGACCCTTCTCTTTCCGTTGAGGAATTACGGAATCAGATTAGCGATGCCGATATTGCCATTCTGCTTCATGACCCTACGCATGCGGAACTGGCAGAGCAGGCAGCAGGGGCCACCTGTGTTTCTCTTCCCACAAGCTGGCCAATATCAGACGCGCCGACAGCGCTCACCGTATCCGAAACTGCTCTATCCACACTGGCATCTCTCAATTATACGGGGGGCACAACAGGCCACCCAAAAGCGGTTATGCACACGCAGGGCAGCCTGAATGCCATTGTGAACAATATCGGACTGGCGCGCCCGACAGACGTGGGGGATGCGCTGTTAAACGTCCGGCCTTTGTGGCCTATTGCCTCAGTCTCCGTGCTGGCGCATCTGTGCCACGGGGGGAGTGTAGTGCTGGGAGGGCGGTTTAACCCTGCAACCTTTCTCTCTCTCCTTGAGACGACCAAAGCCGCCTATAGTTCGCTTGTCCCGACACAGATTGCCCGTCTCGTGCAGCATATTGCGGAACATGGCGACGTTCCTGAAAGCCGGAAAACGCTTCCTTTTTTCCGCTCGCTCGACGTGGGTGCGGCCTCGCTGCCCTCAGAACTGCTTGAGAAAGCCATGTCTCTGCTTGGCCCGCGGCTAAGCATTCTTTACGGCATGACCGAAGCGCCCTGGAGCTTTTACCTGCCTGCCCCGGAACTGACTGCCCTGCATGCCGCCGGAAACTCTATTGGAGCAGTAGGCTTCCCACTCCGGCAGGTGCAGGTTCGTCTGTCCGCCACCATCCCCCCTCTTAACGCGGGGGAGGTGGAAATTTGTGGCCCGCACCTGATGGCGGGATACTGGAAGCAACCAGAAAAAACGGCCTCCGTATTACAGGATGGCTGGCTGGCGACAGGAGATCTGGGCGTGATGGACGACACGCACCTTCTTAAAATTGTTGGTCGTAGAAAAGACATTATTCGATCTGGCGGGATGTCCGTCCAGCCCTCGGAAGTTGTGGAATGTCTGCTCTCCCACAGCAGTGTTGCTGAGGCACATGCTTTTGGTGCGGCTGATCCAGAATGGGGAGAACGCGTCTGCGCGGCAATTGTCCTGCACGCCGATGCCTACATCCAAGAAGCAGACCTGATCCTGCACTGCAAACAGCGCCTGTCCCGGCACAAAGTGCCCAAACAAATCCTTTTTGTCTCCCACCTGCCACGTTCTCATTACGGCAAGGTGCAACAGGCTAAACTGCTTAAACTTTTAGAAGCCTAACTGCCAGCGCGTGCTCAGCCAAAAAGCTGTTCTGAAATCCCCTTACAGGCACGCTGGAGATGTTGCGCCAGAGGAGATGAGACCTGCAACACAGCATCCATCTCCAGTCCGGCTATCACCAGCGCCCCAACAGCAGCCTCTTGCCCGAGGCGAATGGGGTAACCCATGGACGACAAGCCCTCGCGCTGCTCACTCCGCCCGAAGGAATAGCCGCCAGCCTCCATAATTTCCTGTATTCTGGGCGATATATTTTCATACCGTTCTTCTCCCAGTATCTCCAGCGCCCGTTCCTCAGGGTAGGTCGCCAGAATAGCACGTCCACTTGTGCAACGATCCATGGCGAATTTATCATCCAGATCGGCCACAACATTAAAAGGTGTTGCCGCCGTCCACATGCGTTCGATCAGGACAATCTGATCCCCCACGGGCAAGGCGACAGATACAATGGCGGGGCGGTCCGCAATGACGTTCTGCAAATCAATTGTGTAGGGAAGTGCAACACGGCGCAAAGGCAGGCGCGTCAGATACGCACTGGCGGGCAGTAAGCACCCTCCCCCCAGACGGTATATGCCGTGCTCTGCTTCCACCTGCCCCCAATAGATCATTGCTTTGAGCAACCGATGAACCGTTCCACGATCCATACTCGTCAAACGGGCGAGCTCCTGCGCTGTCAGGCCTTTCGAAACTCGCGCAAGCTGCTTCTGCAGTTCCATATATTTATCGAGAACACCGACACCGCTACCGTTCATACAATAATACTCTCAGCAGATCGCAATTACCGCCTCAGTCTTTTGCACAATTTTTGAGCCTTAAAAACAGCAGGGTTTTTCGCTCCCTGCTTTTCTTTATGGAATATATTCACATTTTCCCTTATTCATTTCCATTCTATTTTAGATGAGAATTTGAGCTGCCATTTCTGCTCTGAGAGAGTGTGATGGATTTTATGGATTTGCTGGGGGATTGAGCGCAACGCAAAAACCCCGCCTGAGGGAGGCGGGTTGGGTATAGTGACTACAATTTAGTGGTGATTTTGGTTGCGGGGGCACACAACCAAAGAAAACTGCTGCTTGTTAGCGGGTTCGTAGAGAGGCTCGCTGCATGACATAGTCGATTGATAAACAATCGTTTTTATCAATATTCTGTCTAGCCACGCCTTTCCCGGTCAGACCGTGCCAGTCAGCCAGTCCTCCGTTCGAAGACCTTCCACCCGCTGGAATTCCCGAAGGTTCCCCGTCACGACAATCAGCCCTCTGCTCCGGGCATGCCCGGCAATCATGAGATCATAGGAACCTATGATACGGCCATTCCGTTCAAGAACAGCCCGAATGTCCGCCGTATGGGCAGCCGCTTCACTGTCGAATGGCAGGATTGCCAGCCTTGCCGCGAAGTGCTCAACCTCGCGTCTTGTGCGTACGGGATCGGACGAGCGTTCGGCGCCATAAAGCAACTCATACAGAACCACGTCCGAGATGCAGAGTTCTTCCGCACAGCTGTTGAACCTCGGACGCAGCCCCTGCGGCCGATCCCGCAATACCCTGATACAGAGGTTCGTATCCAGCAGGTAACGCAGCATTCAGAGCGTCTCACGTTCCTGCATGGCTGGCTGGTTCCGCTCCCCCAGATCCACCCCGGGAGCAGCAAAGAAATCATCCCACGCCGCATCGGCCGGGGAGATGATCCGTCGTGGGCCTTCGGACACGATGACCACCTCACGGACCTGTTCCCCGAAGGCAACCATCTTCGGCAGACGCACTGCCTGCGAGCGGTTGGATAGAAAGAGTGTCGTACGGGTCAGCATCGGATACCCCCATGGATATATATTATGTATATCCCATTTGTACGACGATGTCCCACATTTTTTGGAGTCCTCTGCACCGCATACACACAATCCAGACAGGTGATACAGTGGATCTCCCGTCATGCTCCATGATGGTATCGCTTTCCTCTCTCCCTGAAAGATAAAAAAGACAGCATTCATGACGGACAGGCCACGAACACGGAGTGAAGCCTTCGCCCGAGCAGAAGAACGGGGTCGCCACCTGACAGCCACCATGCTGTCAGGTCCGGACATGCTGACGGGCGAGGTTTTTGCCCACCGTCTTGGCCTGACTGTCGCAGATCTGCGTAATCTGGAACAGGCCCATGCTGTCCTCATTCTGCCAGGGCTCTCACCACGAGAAGTGCGCTATCCGGCCTGGCAGATCGACGCGACGGGACCGCCCTTCCCTGTCCTGCACGCACTTTTCGATGCGCTGGGCGACAGCGGATGGACCATTCATCGCTTCCTGATGCAGTCTCATCCCGAACTTGCCGGTCAGACAGCCTTGGAAACGCTTCGTGATGGCAGGGGCGCACTGGTCCTCCGGCGTGCCCGCAGCATTGCGGTAGGAAGCTTCGCCTGACCGCCCTGCCGGTCGAGCCTCTTCACTTCACGCCTTCGAACCCCTACCCCGTCTCGCCGCATGACAGAGTGGCAATGCCACATTACATGGAGGCGTCCAATCGCAACACTACTTCCTACAGGGAAGGAATGCCTTGCTGCTACGGTATCTAATCTTTCGCGTTCGGCCATATTAACAGTAGCGGAGCAAGTAATCTCGGTAGCGGAAGAAAACGTCGGTCTTTCGCCGGAAGATCATCATGATACTGTGGAACAGGAGTTGCAGATGCTGGTTGATGGACAATGGGTCGAGAACTGGCAGCCGGTTCAAGCCAAAGACGCGAAAGGAGGCTTTGTCCGCCAGACCTCGTCTTTCCGCGACTGGATCACCCCTGACGGAAGTCCCGGCCCCACGGGAGAGGGTGGTTTTACAGCCACAAAAGGACGCTATCATCTTTACGTCGCCCTGATCTGCCCGTGGGCGTCACGCACGCTCATTGCCCGTAGCCTGAAAGGGCTGGAGGATATCGTGTCGGTATCGGTCGTCGAACCCGCCCTCACCGATCAGGGCTGGCGCTTTGGCGATTATCCGGGAGCGGACGTCGATACGCTCAATGGCGCGATGTGGATGCATGAACTCTATACCCGCGCCGATCCGCACTATACGGGTCGCGCCACCGTTCCGGTCCTGTGGGACAGGGAAAGACGAACGATCGTGAACAACGAGTCCGCCGATATCGTGCGGATGTTCAATTCCGGGTTTGGTACGCTGGCGTCCTCGAACCACAACCTCTATCCCGAAGCCCTGCGCGGTGAAATCGATGCCCTGAACGACGGGCTGTATGTGCAGCTCAACAATGGCGTCTATCGCACCGGGTTTGCAACAACCCAGCAGGCTTATGAGGAAGCCTTCGAGGGTGTTTTCAGCATGCTGGACACGTTGGAAGCACGTCTGTCCGGAAGCACCTCATGGCTGGTCGGAGACCAGTTGACCGAAAGTGACATCCGCCTGTTCGTGACGTTGGTCCGTTTCGATGCCGCCTATCACGGGCTGTTCAAGTGCAATCGCCGCCGCGTCGCGGACTACCCTAACCTGAGCCGCTATCTGGAACGGATGCTCGGGGTCAGGGGGGTTGCGGAAACCGTCAGCCTCGACCATATCAAGTGCGGCTATTATTCGATCAAGGCGCTGAACCCCAATGGCATCGTGCCCCTCGGGCCCGACCTTACATGGGCGGCACACATGCCTGCAACACCCCTCCCATCGGGGGCGGGGACATGAGTGCCGGCCTGGTTATCTTCCTGCATGGGGTCGGCAGTCGGGGCGCCTCTTTTGCGCCGTTACTGGCACAATGGGGGACGGATCTGCCCACGATCGCCCTTGCCGCTCCCGATGCGCCGTTCACGTTCGACCTTGCGCCAGACGGGCGACAATGGTTCAGCATCAAGGGCGTGACGGAGGCCAACCGGACGGAACGGATCGTCGCTGCGCGGCAGGCTTTTGACGACACGCTCCAGTCCTGCATCTCGGAGGCCGGCTTTGAAAACAGGCTGGACCGGGTGGTGCTTGTGGGCTTTTCCCAGGGATCGATCATGGCGCTGGATGCCGCGGTCTCCGGCAGCTGGCCCGTGGCTGGCGTGGCCGCCTTTTCCGGGCGGCTTGCCTCGCCCCCCTTCTATGCTCCGTCCACGGGAACACGCATTCTGCTGATCCATGGCGATGCGGACCCCCTCATGCCGGTGCAGGAATCTCAAAGAGCAGCACAGACCCTGACGACGATCGGCATGACCGTTACATGTGACATTCTGCCCGGTGTCGGTCATACTCTGACGGCTTCGGGAGTGAGGCGGGCACAGGACTTCATACAGTCCCTTCTGCTTCCGGGTGCGTCTGCCTCCTAAGGACCTGTGATTTGGATCGTCTGAGCCTTGACCGCCTGTTCGTTGCCGTTCTGGAAACAGGCAGCTTTGTCGCGGCATCCGGGCGGATGGGGGTCAGCAGCGGCCAGGCGTCCAAGATGCTGTCCCGCCTTGAGTCCGATCTGGGCGTGCAACTGATCAAGCGGACTACCCGCGCCCTTTCCCCTACCGAGATCGGCCAGGTTTATTATGAGCGTGTCAGGATTTTGCTTGAGCAGCGCGACGCGCTCGATGCATCCATCCGCCAGACATCGGGCGCACCCTCGGGCCGACTGCGGATCACGGCTCCGATGTCGTTCGGCGCTGTCCAACTGGTGCCGGCGTTGCTGGCCTTCGCGGAGCAATATCCCGCCATCAGCCTCGATGTCAGTTTTTCGGACCGGCTGGCGGACCTGGTTGAGGAGGGCTTTGATGTCGCCGTCCGTATCGGGCGTCTGTCCGACAGCAGCCTGATTGTCCGCAGGCTGTGCGATGCCCGGATCGTCACTATCGCCGCCCCGTTTTACATCACGGACCATGGCGCACCCCAGCGTCCGGAAGAACTGTCGCAGCATACATGCATCATCGACACCAATTTCCGCACACCCCACTGTTGGTCTTTCCACGACGAGTCATCAGGACAGGACATTCAGGTTCCCGTGACCGGACGCATCGCCTTCTCAAACGGGGAAGCCTGCCTGACAGCGGCTGAACGGGGCCTGGGAATAGCCTATCTGCCCAGCTTCATTGCAGGCCCGAAAATACGGGAAGGTAAGCTGACGCCCCTGCTGCACAACTTCGAGCCGCCAGCGCTGGGAATACATGCCCTTTACCCCCCCGCGCGGCATCTTGCCGCAAAGGTACGGGCCCTGTCCGATTTCCTCTCGGATTACTTCCGAAGCCGGGCAGAATGGGACGAAGGCTGGTAATCTTCTTTCAGGGCGTAGAAGGCAGAACCGGCAAGCCGGCACCTTCGTCCAGAGCGGTGTCGGACGATGACGGGCGACGCAGGTCAAACATGGAAGCCTCGGCCAGTTCTGAATACCATCCTGCTCCGCCGGCTCTCAGAACGGGGCGCGCCGCAGCGGTTTCGTAGATTCCCTCGCTTACAAAAGAGCGATCGATATGGACCGTCACCACTTCCCCCAACATAAGCCAGCTCTCCAGGCGCTCCCCGGAAGCCGCCTCAAGCTGGACGATCTGCGTCACACGGCACTCAAACTGCACCGGACTGGCAGCAACCCGTGGCGGCCGAACACGACAGGACGGAATTTTCGCCAGTCGCGCCACATCAAATTCATCAATCTGCCGGTCGAATGCAGCGGACGACAGATTCATGCGCCCGACCAACGGCTGCGTGACCAGATTCCAGACAAATTCTCCGGTCTGCTGCGCATTGCGGACCGTATCTTTCCAGCCCATCGAGGAAAACCCGATGATCGGTGGGATATAGTTGAACGCATTGAAAAAACTGTAGGGGGCAAGATTGGGTACACCCTCCGTATCAACCGTCGCAATCCACCCGATCGGCCGTGGCGCGATGATGGCATTAAACGGATCGTGCAGAAGACCATGCCCGTCTTCAGGACGGTAGGTGTGAAAACGGTCATCCGACATGCAAGTCCCTTCCGGATTTTTCCTGCCTGGCCCTGCATCCCATTGTGCAGGAAAGTCTCACAGCCTGTTTGAAAATATGAGCTGGTTGAGCGAGGACAACCTGAGTGAGCGCCGGTACCAAGGATAAAGACAATCTGCGTCCGGTCTTCGACAGCGCACGTTCTCAAATCAGGCTCTCCCAGTGCTTCTGGAGTGTGCAAACGGATCAGCGTACCCCATGGATCTGCAACCGTCACCTCGTTCGTGGAGGGATTCGGGCCAGGAACGGATGTCAATCCTGCCGCTGGAGGCCGGAAGTCCGACAGGGCGATTTCGGCCAGCCCGGTCGAGGGGAAACGACGCTGGCCCGCTCCACGGCTGTTCCAGATGTTGGTGGCGATATGGTGATGGTAGCCATCCGCCGCATAGAACGTGCCCCCCGGATACCGGCAGGTTATATCCAGACCGAGTTTGCGGGCATAAAAATCCTCCGCGGCCTCAATGGTGCCGACCTGAAGATGGACATGCCCGACCCGCGTGCCGTGTGGCGCGCCATCCCAGCGTGCCCCCCGGGCCTGCCCGAGAAGAGCGGGAATATCGAGGGCCGCCGTACTTATACGCACTGTCCCGTCCTGCCAGATCCAGGTGGACGCAGGGCGATCGGCATAGATTTCGACGCCGTTTCCCTCGGGATCGGACAGATACACGGCTTCACTCACATCCTGGTTCGAGGCGCCGACAACCGGTAGCTTCTGTTCGATCACATGGTCGAGCCAACATGCCAGCGCAGAGCGGGACGGCAGCAGGAATGCCGTATGAAACAGCCCCGCCTCCCGGGAGGAACGTAGCCGGGCATGTCTGTCCTGCCGGAGTTCGAGCAGGGACGTGCCACCGGCACCGAGGCGCATTGTCTCCCCATCCCGGCCGTGTCCTTCGAGGCCGACTGTCTTCTGATAGAAGGCCGCAACCTTTTCCGGATCGTTCACTGTCAGTACGACATGATCCACGGCAAACCCCGTGGGAAAGACAGGATGCTCTCTCATAGGTCAGGACTTCCGCTGCGCCGTGATGTCGAGGTCGACGCCAACTTCCAGCGCGACCCACTGCCCGGTCGCCCATGGTCCCTGCCCGACCCCGAAGGCGGAGCGCACGAGATCCAGATGCCCTTTTACATGAAGTGCGGAGCCATTGATATCGAGCGTGAAGGGCAAGGTGACCGGCTTGCTGATCCCGCGTATTGTCAGGGTTCCGACTGCCTCATAGGCATTGCCTCCCGTGGCACGGAAGTTCCGCGCGTCAAATATCGCTGACGGAAAATGCGCAACGTCGAACCAGTCCTTTCCCGGCAGGGCGCCGTCACGCTGGCGGTCTCCCGTGACACCGCTCGACAGGACGATCGTCACATGGGCTTGTCCGGCCTCCGGATGCTCCGGATCGAAGGAAATGGTGCCGTCGAATGCTCCGAAATGACCGCTGAACGGCGTTCCGGTCTGCTTGCCCGAAAAGGCCAGCGTGCTATGCGCCGGATCGAGCGTCCAGTCCGCGGACAGGGCAGACAGGGGCAGAGAAAAACCTGCTGCAAGCGCCAACGCGGCGATCGTCTTAATGGATGGCATTGTGCAAATCCTCCGGCCGCTTGCGACGCGACGATACAACCGGCCAGGGCAGCATGCGCCCAGGCACGGAATCCCGTAAAATCAGGACATGCCGCAAAACGGCCGCGACATGCAGGACGATCAGAACGACCAGCGTCCAGGCGCCCCAATGGTGAAACTCCTTCAGGACTGCCTCCACGGGAGCCTTGTCCTGCAGCATTGCGAAAACCGGAAGGTCCGGCCACGGTACCGTGCCGAACAGCACGGTTGGAATGCCGAGCACAGACGCCGATACCATGGCCCAGCCGCTGAGTGGCAGGACGATTTGTAGCCCATACAAGACCAGATGAGCCAGATGGGCCGCCCGACGTTCCGCGGCGGGCATGTCCGCGGGAAGCGCCGGCGCCGCATGGGTCAGGCGCCACCCTACCCGCAGACAGACCAGCAGCAGGACAGAAATCCCGATGGATTTATGGAGCTGGTACAGTTGGAACATGCGCATCGGGTCAAGGGCAACATGATCCATGGTCATCCCCATGCCGATCAGGATCAGGATACCGGTGGCGATCAGCCAGTGCAGGCCGATCGCCACCGCCCCGTATCGCGATGCTCTTTCGGCACGCATCGGGACCGTGTTCATGAAATCAGCCCTGCTTTTCGAAAGCACCGGCGATGCGTAGCGTCACATCGTCACCGACATAGGGCACATACATCTTCACGCCGAAGTCACTGCGCTTGATCGTGGCGGTGGCTTCAAAGCCGGCCGTGTAATTCTTGTCCATCGGGTTGATGCCGGCGCCGACAAAATGCACCTTCAGCGTCTCGGGCTTCGTGACGCCATGGAGGGTCAGGTTGCCGGTCACGGTGGCATCGTTCCTGCCGGAACGCTTGACTTCAGTGGAGACAAAGGTTGCATTCGGGAACTTTGCTGCATCGAACCACTGGTCGCTGTTCAGTTCTTCCGTCAGCTTGTCGCTGGTCGTCTGAACAGATGCAACCGGGATGGTCACGGAGAGTTTGGAAGCGGACGGCGTTTTGGCGTCCAACTCCAGCGTGCCGGAAACATTGGAGAAAAGCCCGCTATAATAGGTGAAACCGAAGTGCAGCAGCGAGAACCCGACCTGTGTATGGCCCGGTTCGATGGCATAGCTGCCGGACTGGACCTGAGCCGGGTTCGTCACCGTCTGGGCAGAGGCGATGGCTGGCAGAACTGCGACCGAAACTGCCAGAATTGCGATGCGGGATAAAGAGAAACGCATGAGATGATCCTTCCAGAAAACCGAACTGACCAAGGGGCGGACTGTCGGTCCCCAAGCCATGAACTGAACGGTATCCTGTCCGTCGGAGCGGTTCGGATCTACGGGAAGGTTGGAAGATTATTTCATCCAAATTGGAAGCAATGTGGCACTTATGAGATGTGGTGGTTGCCGTCCTGTCTTCCGTGGCTGTTCCGAATGACCACGTTGGCACATCGCCGTTTGGGGAGGACGGCTGTTGATTTTCACTGAGAACTGGGGTCTTCCTCACTATCCGTGAAAGCGCTGATCGTCTTGCTTTTCACGAACGGGGTTCCATCGGGGTTACGAACTCCGGTCAGACTTGCCGACCCATGGCAGACGGACGCGACAACCTTGCCGTCCGACCATGCGCGCAGGATCAGACTCTGGAGCGGCGTGCTGGTGGGCATGCCCCACATGGACGTGTCACGATTTAGTTCCGGGCCTTTAAGACCGAAGATGGTCATGAAGGAGACGTGGAGTGGGACGAGTTTATAAGGCAGAGTTCAGGCATGAGGCGGTGCGTTTAGCTCCGAGCAGCGGTCTGTCGCGTGAGCGTATTGCCCAGGATCTGGGGATCGGCTCCTCGACGTTGAAGAAATGGATCCGCGATGCGCAAAAGCTTGATACTGTAGTCGCTGACACAACAGATCATACGGCGCTATTGCGTGAGAATGAGAGATTACGCCGTGAGAACCTTCTGCTGCGGGAGGAGAGGGAGCTGTTAAAAAAGGCGACACAGTTCTTCGCGAGCCAAAAGTCGTGAGGTTCGCCTTTATCGCTCGCTATCATGGGCCACTTTCACGCGAACGGGTCTGCCGCCTGTTTGGTGTCAGCGACCGGGGTTTCAGGGCCTGGCGACGACGCCCGGTCTGTGCCCGCAAAAGACGGGATGACATCCTGATGGTCCATATCCGCACCATTCACGCTCAGAGCAGGCGAAGCTACGGACGTCCTCGTATGACAGAGAAACTCAGGGCGGCAGGTCTGTCTGTCGGGCATCGTCGCGTTGGACGTCTGATGCGCGAGAATGCCATTCGTGTTGTCAGGACACGACGCTTCAAGGTGACTACGAACAGTTCGCACAAGCACAGTATTGAACCCAACCTTCTGGGGCAGGATTTTTCAGCACCAGCGCTGAACCGGAAATGGACAGCGGACATCACATTCATCTGGACATGTGAAGGCTGGGTTTATCTGGCTGTGGTGCTGGTCCTCTTCTCACGCAGAGTCATCGGCTGGAACCTTGAGGTCCGTATGACCGCAGATCTTGCCACGACTGCGTTACAGAGCGCTATTGCCTTGCGTCAGCCACCACCAGGCTGCGTCCATCATGCGGATCGTGGCAGTCAGTATTGTTCAGAGGATTACCGCAAACTCCTTTCTGCTCATGGTTTTCTCGTGTCCATGAGCAGAAAGGGAAACTGCTGGGATAATGCGGTGACGGAGAGTTTCTTCAAGACCTTAAAAGCAGGACTCCTGTGGCGGCAAGCATGGACGACGCGTCAGGACGTCGAGCAGGCCATCACATCCTACATTAATGATTTCTATAATCCGCAGAGGCTGCACCCTGCACTTCAATGGAAAAGCCCTCTGGATTATGAGCGCAACGCCGCTTCACAGACAACCTATGGTCCGGAATTAAACCGTGACATGTCCAAACATCAGCACAGGATCAAACGGCGGACGACCGCCTTTACTGCCGTCTGCATAGGCCAGCGCTTTATCCAGATCAGGACGAAATGCTTCGAAATTCACAGTCCGGGAAAAGGCTTCGAGCTGATCACCAAGCCCGCTCAAACGAGAAAGCCGCTCTTCAACATCAAAGAAACCAGACTGCCTCATCAGCCATTCCTCCAGTCATCACACAAAAGAGGGAATCACAGAGAGGGCCTCAAAACCAAGAGGTTTGTCGAACCATCCAGGTTGCCTCGTCAGACTGGCGTAATCAGGTTTATAGACCTGATATTCAGGACAAAGAGGCATCACTCTACAAAAAGCCTGGCTACGCTATGTAGCGTAAAAATGTGCGTTGGAGGTCCAACACCAACACACATAACCGTCAGGTCTTGAAGCGTATCTCGGCAATCCGTTTGACTCGCTCAGGGTCGCGATGATCCGTAAAAGCCGTTTGCCCCGTATCGAGCGTCGTGATTGACGCCATATCCTCGTCATCGAGATCAAAATCGAATATCGAGAAATTTTGTCGAATTCGCTCGGCGTTGACCGACTTCGGGATGGAGACGACCTGTCGTTGCCGCAGCCAGCGCAGCACGACCTGAGCAACGGAGCGATGATGCCGAGACGCAATCTCCGTCAGCACAGGGTTGTTGAAAAGGTTGTTGCGCCCCTCGGCGAAAGGTCCCCAAGATTCGATCTGAACGCCATTCTCGGCCAAAAATGCCTGTGTGGCAATCTGCTGGCAAAATGGGTGCGTCTCGATCTGATTGATCGCGGGCTTGATGCGGTTAAAGGCGATCAGGTCCATGATTCTGTCCGGATGAAAGTTGCTCACACCAATCGCACGTGTCTTGCCACCTTCCTGCAGTTCCTCCATTGCCCGCCAAGAGCCGTGTACATCTCCATAAGGCTGGTGGATCAAGTACAGATCAAGATAATCGAGTTTCAGACGCTCCAGAGAACGGTGGAACACCGCTTTGGCTGTCTCGTAGCCGGCATCCTGAACCCAAAGCTTCGTTGTGATAAAAATCTCGTTCCGAGGAATACCGCTTGCAGCGATGGCCCGGCCGACAGCTTCCTCATTTTCGTAAGCGGCGGCCGTATCGATCAGGCGATAGCCCACATGCAGGGCTTCCAGAACGGCGGCTTCACACTCTGCCGCATTGGTCATCTGATAAACACCGAAGCCGAGCAGAGGCATTTCCACACCGTTATTCAGTGTCACTACCGGACATTTCGTCATATCATATGGTTCCTCTCTCCAACACACTGATCTTGTCCGATATGACCTCTCATGCAAGGGCGCGTTGGATCACGATCTTCCCAGTATGCGTCGCCTCTTCCAGAAAACCATAAGCCCCCAGAGCATCATCGAACGCGAAAACCTTGCCTATAACGGGACGGATCTGATGGTACGCCAGGGACCATGGAAAAACAGGGACACTGTTGAGCTGGCAACACTGAAATGGGTCGACTGGTTCAATAATCGGCGGCTCCTGTCCTCCATTGGAAACATCCCGCCAGCAGAAGCTGAGGCTCGCTTTTATGCACAACAGAAATCACATGCTTTAGCCGCTTAAATCAGATAAAAAACGTCTCCACAAAACCCGAGGCAATTCACTGCCCATGGCACCCGGCGTGCCGGAACGCCGTACACATACCTATCTCCGGAACGGTACGACGTCGCTGTTTGCAGCCCTCGACATCGCGACGGGTGCGGTGATCGGCAAATGCTACAAACGTCACCGTGCCACGGAATTCCTGGACTTCCTGAAACGTATCGCCGCCGAGATCCCTGATAACCTGGATGTTCACCTCGTGATAGACAACTACGCCACGCATAAAACGCCCACAATAAAGACGTGGCTCGCGCGCCGCGCGCATTGGCATATTCACTTCACGCCCACCTCGGCTTCCTGGATCAATCAGGTGGAGCACTGGTTCGCCGAACTGACGCGCAAGCAACTCCAGCACGGCGTGCATCGGTCAATAACTGAACTCGAAGCCGACATCACAACCTTTATCGACGCACATAACGAAAATCCAAGGCCGTATCGGTGGGTCAAATCAGCCGACCAGATCCTCGCCTCGGTGAAACGTTTTTGTCACAAGACAATGAACCGAACTTCAGATTCAGGTAACTAGCGCATAAAGGAGTTGTCAGTCGGTTCTTCCCCTCATTTCGGCAGCTCAATCCTCCATCTCGCCACACCGAAAGTTGACATCACTATCACAGTCAGCGGCACGTCATGCATCGACGCAAAGCTGTTGCTTATATTAGAATACACAAATTATATTAGGGAGCTGTTCTATGATCCAGATTGATCACCTAGACCACCTTGTGTTGACTGTGGCGGATATTGAAAAAACTTGTTCTTTCTATCACGACATACTTGGATTTGAGATTATTACCTTTGGTGCCGGACGAAAAGCTCTCAAGTATGGCAACCAGAAATTTAACCTGCATGAGACAGGTCATGAGTTTACACCCAAGGCAGCTAAACCTACAGCGGGTTCGACAGATTTCTGCCTGATTGCCACAACGCCTTTGGAAGACGTAATAGCTGACCTCAACAACGCTGGTATTAGTATTGAAGAGGGTCCGATAGAACGAACAGGAGCTAATGGACCTATAAAATCCGTTTACATTCGAGATCCAGACAAAAATCTGGTCGAAATTTCAAACTATCTAAACCATATATAATTGAGTTTTATATATTTATCCCAATATTAACACAAATCCAGCCTCCTGTTCCTGTTACCGCCCACTCAAGACCGGAGGTTCCGTTTTCCCCAGAACTGCAATAATATAGGACGAGACCAGCGACCGTCGCCCTCATGACTCTCCGAGCGTATCGGTTGGACAGAACGACATTACATGCGCGAGGTAGCGCGAAAGCTGCGGCTCCAGTCCCTCAGAGGGAAAGATCCCGGCGATATAACCGTCCGGACGCACGAGCACCCACTGACCGGGTTTGACCCCATATGCTTGGACAATATCGCCACCTTCGTCGACGAATTCATGCCTCGAGCCGATGCTGACGATACGGACACCCGCAATAGCCGATGGCCGGTCGTGTGGCTCGTAGCCAAGCAAAGTCCAATGAGTTCCTTGAAAAACCGTGAACAGCCGTGTCCGTTGCCCCGCCTGTCCGAGACAGGGAGCATCGGGTGCGCGATCGCCCGTCTGCACTCTACAGTTCACCGAACCGGGCATGCTCAATGATGATCTGCGATAGTCTAGGTCAAGCTGACGCGCTTCGCGATCGCGCCGCATGGTACCCTGCTTTGCTTCTTCGAGCAGCCGCGTCGAAAGACGCAGCATGTTCAATGCAATCGGCCGACGCTCCGCCTCGTAGCTGTCGAGCAGCGCTTCCGGTGCGCCCGAGAGCACGGAAGCCAACTTCCAGCCGAGATTATAGGCGTCCTGAACGCTGGTATTGAGGCCCTGACCACCGGTTGGCGGGTGAACATGGGCGGCGTCTCCCGCAATGAAGACGCGCCCGACCCGATAGCGATCGGCTAGACGCGCACTCATCGCATAGACCGAGGACCAGGACACCGAACGGACGATAATGTCCCCTATACCAGTTCGTTCTCCGATGAGCGCGGTCAGCCCGGCCGGAGACAGATCGATCTCTCCATCCAGTGCCACAGGCGCCTGAACCTGGAACAGGTCCGTTCCCGCCAGTGGGCAGATCATCACCTGCGTCGCCGGTGAATCGAACTGGAAACGATGCCAGGCGGACCTATCAAGCCCCTCCAACCGCACATCGGCAACGATCGCACGTACACCGAGCGCTTCTCCCGGAAAACCAATAGCCAGAGCATGGCGGACGAAGCTGCGACCGCCGTCGGTTCCGACAAGAAAGCGAGCGCGGATAATTCGTTCACCGATTTCCTGTTCCGTCCTCGCCGTGACGCGATGGGCATCTTGTTCAAAACTAAGCAGCCGTGTGCCAAAGTCAGGATGGTGACCCAGCTCGGCAAGTCGCTCCCGCATGACGGCTTCGGTTGCGAACTGCGGCAGCATCAGTGGCGCGGCATAGGGTTCGGCGGTCGGCGGGAAGACGTCCGCTTCAGTCAAAAGCGTCTCTTGTGTGGTACCGTCTGGACGATAGGAGCGTAATGGCGGATAGGGGCCGCCTGCTGCCGCAATGCGATCGACGAAGCCGAGATCTTCGAAAATCTCCATTGTTCGGGGCTGGATACCTTTCCCGCGCGATCCGCTGAACGGCTGCATATTCTGCTCGATCAATCGAAACGAAACCCCGCGCCGAGCAAGGTCGATCGCAAGTGTCAGGCCTGCGGCACCCGCACCCGAAATCAGGACATCTGTATCGAAGGACACTGGCAACTCCGCGAATCAATGTGTAATATTCACGTATATGAGATTGGCATCGAAGGCAACGAAAAACGTGAATAATGCACACGACCCTGACATCCTGCGTAAACTGCATGCCGCGATCATCGATCTGGTGGACGAGATCAACCGTCCACGCCGGGATGATCGATTGATTGAAGAAGCGGGCATACCGCTGGATCGGGCTCTGTTTCCGCTCCTTGGGCGGGTATGGCGTTACGGTCCTATCGGCGTTGTCGAACTCGCGGAAAGAACGGGTCGCGATCATACGACGATCAGCCGACAAATGAGCAAGTTAGAGGAATTGGACCTTATTGAGCGCAAGCCGTCCATAACGGATAGGCGCATTCGCGAAGCGACAGTGACTGGCAAGGGGCAGGAAATGGTCGATCTGCTGAATGTGGCCCGTGAGAGGCTGGCCAACCGTATTCTCATCGATTGGACGGATGCCGACCTCAATCAGTTACAGACGCTTTTGCGACGCTTCGCTGACGACTTGATGCGATGACAAATTCAGTGAAAATCATCATCCAGAACCTTCAATACCTGCATGTCCAAAATCGGGCTGAAAGGGCTTCAATCAACGGGTCTTCGAACCCTCCAGCTTCAGCCGAAACTGATATCCCTGTATCGCTATCCCCCACCCTTCCACGATACGTATCCCGGAATAGGCCTCGGTGCACCACCGTTACAACCGCCTTGCCTCGTTGGGATAATTTTCAATACTGGCCAACATCTCTTCAATCTCTCAAGATTACGCCAGATGCTCTCCCGCCACGAGCGCCATCCGCACCAATTCTGATAGGGTGCGAGCGTCCATTTTCGTCATGAGATTGGCTCGATAAATCTCTATTGTTCGCGGGCTTATTTCAAGCTCGCGAGCAATAGCCTTGTTCGACTGACCATCAACAAGACCGCGAAGAACCTGTCGCTCCCTATTCGTCAGAACAGCGATCCGCTGACGAACGACATGCGCCGGCGTCCGACCAGCACTGATCTCACCGTCGCTTTGCAGAGCGGAAGCCACCGCCTCAAGGATGGAATGGTCGCCGAACGGTTTTTCGATGAAATCGCGAGCGCCACCCTTCATCGCTTGCACAGCCAAGGGAACATCGGCATGTCCCGTGATCACGATGACCGGCAGGACGGGCCTAACGTCCTGAAGATGGCTAACGAGATCGAGGCCGTCCATGCCGGGCATCCGGATATCGGTGACAACGCAACCATGCTCGATCCGGTCGAGGATGCTGAGAAACTCATCCGCCGATGAGTAGGTCCGTGCGGTATATCCCGATGCAAGCAACAGAAAGGCAAGGGACTCACGCACGGCCTCGTCGTCGTCGATTACATGGACGGTGCAATCAGAATTCATTCGCCTACCCCCTCTATCCGAGCACAAGGGAGGGTAAAGAGAAAGCATGTCCCACCCTCGGGCACCGCTTGCGCCCAAATGCGTCCTCCATGAGCTTCTACGATGGTGCGACAGATCGACAGGCCGACTCCCATACCATGATCTTTCGTTGTCGAAAAAGGCTCGAACAGCTTGCCGGCGATCTCTGGCCTCACTCCGGCGCCAGTATCTGTTACGGACACTCGTGCCATGCCTTCAAAGGCGTCAATTGCGACAACAAGACGCCGCTCGTGGCAATCTTCCATAGATTCCACGGCATTACGGATTAAGTTGAGCAGCACCTGCTGAATCTGGACCTTGTCCGCGATAACCTGATCGACATTGGAATCCAGACGAAAGGACACATTGATGCCGCGCTCCGCAATACCGACCAGCGCCAGCACCGCCATCTCCTCTACAAGTGCTGTCAGGCTCTGCAGCCCCAGGTCCCCTTCTCCTCGCGAGACAAACTCCCGTAACGATCGTATGATCTGACCTGCCCGCAGCGCTTGTAGCGCCGCTTTGTCTATGGCCTCCTGCACGAGTTCGTTCTGCCCGCTTCCCTTCTGCAGAAGACGACGGCCACCATTGAGAAAGTTTGTAATGGCCGTCAGTGGCTGGTTGAGTTCATGCGCCAGTGTCGCCGCCATCTCACCCATTGCCGACAGGCGGGAGATATGCGTGACTTCGGCCTGCAACTGTCTCATGCGGCAATCTGCCTCCTCGCGCTCCGTAAGGTCACGCAGGAAAACAATCACAAATGGGCGCCCTCCCGAACTCAGGCGGCCTATGGACAGATCGACGGGAATCGTCGTCCCGTTCCCCCGACGGGCAATGGACGCAAAGCCCTGCCTGTCGAGAGCCGGAGGCGCACCAAGCTCGGGAACGATGGCCGCGATATTCGCGCCGATCGCCTCCATCACACTCCACCGCAGCAATGTCTCGGCCGCATGACTGAATGACTGCACGATCCCCTGCTCATCCAGAATAATGATAGCGTCCGGAACGGCGTCGAGAATGGAACGTAGATGGGTTTCGCGTTCGAGGATGCGTTGCGCCATCGCGGCCGTGCGCCACCGGGCACGCAGCAGCCATTCGCCCCCGCAGGTGATCAGAACGCAGAGTGTCGCAAACAGAAGCGTTTCAACCCAGTTTTCGATCGACGGAGCACCGTCATACGCCAAAAGCAGGGAGCCCATCACCGAGGCAAGGATCGCAGCCGTGAGACCGGGCAAGAGGCCGCCGGTCACAGCACCAACAAGCACCCCGGGAAGGAGAAGGAGAAACAATGTTCTGGTGCTGCCAAGAAGCGGTGAGATCAGACAGCGTGAGAGTGCACCCAATACCACGAGGCCCAATGCAGCCAGAGAAGCAGTCACGAGGTGCCTATGGCGTGTTCGCACCATAATCTCTTGATTTGACAGATCCCAGAAGTCCCTCAATGGAGCCCTTACTTTGGCGATGAACGATCGACCAGACGAAAGCAACTCCGTAATCATACGTAGTATCCTTCATTCAGATAAAGCTGCAACTTTATGCTCTCAACAGCGTCACTCATTACGGTGGTTCTAAAGAATGGAGAGAGTCGGTCTTGATCTAAACAATTCATGGATCCCCATAGAATATTATAGAGATCGCCATAATATCATATTCAATTACATCAATAATATAATTGTAATTTAAAATTTAGGATTGCGCTAATACATTTACAACACACAGATCACCCATAACATTCCAACAAACCCTTTCCGTTCTTGAATATATAAATAAATATTTTTAGGAATGTTTATTTATATATTCAAGTCCACTCATCTATCGGGGCAACCACATAATAAAATTTATATGTGCAGGAGCTAACAGATGACACCCTTTCATAAAGAATTCAAAATAAACCGACGAAGCCTGCTGCTTGGTATGAGTGCGCTTGCCACCGCCGCCAGCTTTACACAGTCTCTGGGCCTTGCCGCGTCAAACGGACACATACATGAGCCTGACAGCATAGTACAGTTCATGCTCGTCTCGAAACTTCTTGTTCCACACGAACTGGATCCCTTTGTCGGTCATAAAATCTACAACGCACTCAGTGATTCCGAAGAGGGTTTTGACAATACAGTCACAGCACTTCAGGACTTCATCATGAAAAATAGCGTTGTGGATGTTGAACATCTCATGCCGGCACTGACTGATACAGCACTAAAAAACTCAGCCCTGAAAATAATATCAGCCTGGTATTCAGGCGTAGTGCACAGCAAATCGGGGGATCGCGTTGTCGCCTTTGAAGAGGCGCTCATGTTCAAAGTCACCAACGATGTCATGACGGTCCCCTCCTACGCGAAGTCAGCACCCAATGCATGGAATGCGACTCCCGTTCCTCTCCTGAACATGCCTGCGTTCTGAACTTCTCTGGAGAATTGTTCATGCCCTCCACTCTCAATAGCGATGTTGTCATCGTCGGTACTGGCGTCGTCGGCTGCCTGATCGCAGAACAGGCCCTTGATGCCGGGCTTTCAGTGGTCATGCTCGAGGCAGGTCCCCGTGTCAGTCGCGATACCATCGTTGAAAATTACCGTAACCTGCCCCCCACACTGCGCAACCACTGGAACGCCCCGTATCCCCCTAAGCCGTGGGCGCCGCACCTTGAAACACGCACCCCGACTGAGGCCGCATCGTATCTTGACCTGACAGGACCAAATGCCAAAGCCTACGAGCAGGGGTACGTGCGTTACGCCGGTGGTGCCACCTGGCACTGGGCCGGTATCTGCTGGCGTATGACGCCGGATGACCTACGACTTAAAAGCCTATATGGCGTAGGGCGTGACTGGGCCTTTAGCTATGATGTGCTCGAACCCTACTATGCACGGGCAGAGCATGCGATGGGTGTCTGTGGCCCCGGTGACCCAGCCCTGCAATGGCCGCCACGCACCGCGCGCTCTCGCCCCTACCCAATGGGGCCCATTCCCTTTGGTCCGGGCGAGCAGCGGCTGACCGATGTTGCCGCAACCCTTGGCATGCAGAACCTTCCCGCCCCACAAGCACGCAACAGTGGCGTTTCATTTGATGGCCGCCCCCCGTGCTGCGGAAACAATAACTGCTTTCCAGTCTGCCCGATCGCTGCAAAATACGATGCGGCAACCGCCCTGCCCCGCATCGAGGCAAAAGGCGGCCGGATCATCACGAATGCTGTCGCCTATCGCGTTGAAACAAATGCCCAGAAGAGGGTCGAGGCCGTTCACTACTACGACCCGAACAGAGCCTCACATTCCGTTTCAGGCAAGATCTTTGTGCTGGCGTGCAATGGCATAGAAACGCCCAAGCTCCTCCTTTTATCTGCTGATGACAAAAACCCTGGTGGTGTCGCCAATAGTTCAGATCAGGTCGGCCGCAACATGATGGATCAGCCAAAGCTGATCGCGGACATTGAAATGTCGGAACCACTCTGGACCGGCGTAGGCCCTGTTCAGAGCAGCAGTATCATGAACACGAGTCAGGGTGATTTCCGGCGGGAGTATGCCGGTGCCATGTTCCGTATGGAAAACATGGCGCGAAGCACACTCGGAGGTTTGGCCGCTCTTGAAAAAGGTCTTTACGGCAAAGCCCTTGATCAGGAAATCCGTCGTTTGTCAGCCTGCACTGCCCGCCTGACCGTTGAGCACGAACCGCTTCCGCTGCCCTTCAACCGCCTGACCCTATCAGACAAAAAGGATTGGCTCGGCCTGAACCGTCCTCGCATCTATTACGATGTAGGCGACTATGTACGGAGAAGTGCTGAAAACTATACCGTTCCCCTGCTTAAAAAACTCGCCACTGCACTCGGCGCGACAGATATCAAGATTTCACCTGAATTCTTGCACAGCGATCATATCATGGGAGGCACGATCATGGGCAACGATCCAAGCGATTCAGTCGTGGATGCAGATTGCCGGGCCCATGACCATGACAATCTTTTCCTGCCAGGTGGTGGCGCAATGACGACCGGCGGCAGCGGGAACAGCACGATCACTATGGCCGCATTGGCGCTTAAAGCTGCGGATGCAATCGTCGGGCAACTGAACCATGCTTAGAACCATACAGGCCTTCAGGCTCTCATTCCTTACTGCTCTGGCGGGGCCGATACTCCTGTGCAGCGCTGCGTCAGCCGAAGATGGCGGCAATACAGATCCGGGTGCCTACATAGCGGTCACATCAGACTGCGTCGCCTGCCATACCGCGCCGGGCGGCAAACCGTTTGCCGGTGGGCTGGCCATGAAAACGCCGCTGGGCACGATGTATTCAACCAACATCACGCCATCCAAAACATATGGTATCGGCGAGTATAGCGAAGCGGATTTCTCTCGTGCTGTCCGTAAAGGCATCCGCAAGGATGGGAGCAATCTCTACCCTGCAATGCCTTATACAGCATATTCTTACATGACAGATCAGGACATACACGACCTGTACCTGTATTTCATGAAATCCGTTCAGCCGGTCGAGAGCGCTCCGCCAAAAACGGCCCTTCCTTTTCCAATGAACATCCGCAACTCAATGATGTTCTGGAATATCCTGTTTCGTAACAATACAACGTACCAGCCTGACCCATCACGCTCGACAGAGTGGAATAGAGGAGCCTATCTCGCGCTGGGGCCAGCGCATTGCGGAACCTGCCACACGCCGCGCGGCTTTCTTATGCAGGAAGAGACCTCCAAAGCCCTTGGGGGCGCGAGCCTTGGTTCATGGTATGCTCCCAATATCACCTCGGACAAAATCAGTGGCATAGGAAACTGGTCGCAGGACGAAATCAAGACCTACCTGAAATCAGGCCATATAGACGGTCTGGCACAGGCCGCGGGTGGCATGGGAGAAGCCGTCGAACACAGTTTCCAGCACCTGACCGAGGCAGACCTGAACGCTCTGGCGACATACCTTGCATCAACACAGCCAGTGCGTGACCCAGCTGATGGGAATCTCTCACGCTTCGCTCTTGGACAGCCGGTTTCCAGCGCGGACCGTGTCAGAGGCGATCAACCCATCCGGTCGGAAGATAATCCCGATATTTCCGGCGCTGAACTGTTTATGGGAAATTGTGCCTCCTGCCATAACTACAAGGCACAGGGCAGTCGCGACGGATATTATCCGTCATTATGGCACAACTCCGTTACAGGCGCCTCCAACCCGGACAATCTGATTGCGACCATTCTTTTCGGTGTTGACCGTCATGTTGCAGGTACCCAAGCGTTCATGCCCGGCTTTGGAGGAAAAAAAACAGATGCCGCGCAACTCAATGATGAGGAAATAGCCAAACTTACAAAATATGTTTTTGATACATATGGCAGGCCTCAGGTTTCTGTATCACCAGCACAAGTCGCCACGATCCGTCAGGGTGGCCCAAAATCGCCACTACTCGTTTTGAGCCGTATCGGCATAGCCGGAGGAGCCATTATTATCGCACTTGGGTGTTTCTGGTTTTTGCGGACATTCCGTAAATAAAAGACGAAAAGGGGATTAACTTTCATGGCCTTAGCAAAACATATTTCCTTGCATGTAAAATCCGTGATTGCTGTATGCGCAGTCAGTGTATTGACCGCCGCAGTGCCCGCATGTGCACAGGATACAAAAGAAGCCACGTCAACATCCGCAGAAACAGCCAATCTGAAAAAAAATATCGTTGGCGTGTGGGGACTTGTTTCTTACAAAGTGGAAGATAAAGAAACAGGTAAGATGATTGATGCCATGGGCCCGTCCCCCCGTGGGCGTGTCATTTTCACGCCAGATGGGTGGGTTGCCTTCAATCTTGAAGGCAGTGACCGACAGCCGGCAAAAACAGATGCAGACCGCGCTCATTTGATGAAAACACTCGTTGCATATATCGGTCGCTACAGGGTTGAAGGCAACCAATGGGTGACCAGTGTGCAGACGGCGTGGGCACCGGAGTGGGTGGGAACAGAGCAAAGACGCACCATAGAAATTAATGGCGATTACGCCAATGTCATTACACCATGGCGCAAAATGCCTAACTGGGACTCTGGCAAGCTGTCGCGCAGCATCATTCGATTCAAACGGATTGAATGATCTGTAGCGCTCCTGATCTCGAAATTTCAGCACCATGAAAATCAAACCACTCTAGGAGAGGGAAATGTTCAGCAGACAGGCAAAGATTACTGGCACAGGTAAATCGAGAAAAATCGAGACGACAGCCAGAGGCTATGATGTTTTGCGTGACCCCGCACTCAATAAAGACACTGCCTTTACCCAAGATGAGCGGGATTCTCTCGAACTGAACGGACTGCTACCACCGGTCATAACCACTGAGCTGGAACCCCAGTTAACCCGCGCTCTTTCTGCTTATCGTAAAGCACCAAGCGATCTCGATAAGCACATCTACATGTGGAGGCTTCACGATAACAACGTGACGCTGTTTTACGCCTTGCTTCAGCGTCATCTCATGGAAATGCTGCCTGTTGTGTACGATCCTGTCGTTGGGCAGGCCATAGAGCAGTATAGTGAAGTCATAACCCGCCCGCGCGGTGTTTTTCTCAGCATTAACGAGCCTGAGAAAATTGAGGAAAAACTCGCGGCGTTCGGCGCCAGCGCCGACGACATTGACCTTCTGGTTGCCAGTGATGCTGAAGAAATTCTTGGCATTGGCGACTGGGGGGCCAACGGAATTGATATCTCCATCGGCAAACTGGCAGTCTATACGGCCGCGGCAGGCGTTGACCCGCACCGCGTCATTCCAGTTGTTCTGGATGTCGGAACAAATAATGAAAAACTTCTCAACGATCCACTCTATATCGGATATCGGCATAGCCGCGTTGTCGGTAAGGTTTATGACGATTTTATCGATGCCTATGTAACAGCCGCCAAAAAACTCTTCCCCAAAGCCATGCTGCACTGGGAAGACTTCGGCTCAACAAATGCCCGCCGTATTTTAAGCCGTTTCCGTGACAAGGTTCCGACCTTTAACGACGATATGCAGGGAACCGGCGCCATTGTGCTGGGGGCGTTGCTCAATGCAGTCCAACGCAGCAATACCCTCTGGTCCGATCAACGTGTGGTCATTCTGGGAGCCGGGACGGCCGGTGTAGGCATTGCCGATCAAATTCGTGACCAGATGATGCGGCATGGCCTTTCACAGGATGAAGCAACCCGTCGCATCTGGCTTGTGGATCTGCCCGGCCTGCTAACCGAGGACATGACGCACGGACTTCTTGATTTTCAGATCAGCTACGCCAGACCCACTTCTGAAGTTGAGTCATGGGCGCGTGCCTCTGCCGATACTCTGGCTGCCACTGAAACCAGATGGCCTGCAATGGCTACCCTACGGCGTGAAAAAGCCGAGAGTGGCGGCATTATCGCACTGGCTGAAGTCGTCAAAAATGTGCATCCGACCATCCTGATCGGCACCTCGACGACCCCTCACCTCTTTACCGAAGAACTGGTGAAGGATATGGCCGCGCATGTCGAGCGCCCGATTATTCTTCCGCTATCCAACCCAACAAACCTGCACGAAGCTACCCCCGCCCAGCTTATTGAATGGACGGAAGGGCGCGTGCTCGTCGCAACGGGTGCGCCGTTTGATAATGTCATCTATCAGGGCGTTTCCTACACAATAGGCCAAGCGAACAATGCAGCCTTGTATCCGGGCCTTGGCTTTGGGACAATCGTATCGCGAGCGCGTCAGGTTTCTGACGAAATGATCTTTGCTGCCGCACAAGCAGTCGCCAGTCAGGCAACCGATACCGCACCCGGCTCGGCTCTTCTGCCGTCCAACGCAGACCTTCGTGCAACATCAAGCGTTGTCGCCATCGAAGTCGCCCGCAAGGCACAGGAGCAGGGTCTGGCGCAGTCTGAAATCACGGATATAGTTGAAGCCGTGAATGTACATCAGTGGTGGCCTGTTTACGGAACTGTGACCGCAATTTAGTAGTGTAGGGTGCTTCATCTGTTACCGCGCCACAAGCTGGAGGGTTCGAAAAACCTCTTGGTTTTGCGGCCCTCTCTGTGGTTCCATTTTTCCGGTTTTTATTGGAGGAGTGGCGACATGAAACAGGCCGGTTTCTTTGATGTTGAAGAGCGGCTTTCTCGTTTGGACGGGCTTGGTGATCAACTTGAAGCGTTTTCCCGGACTGTGGATTTTGAGGTGTTCCGTCCGGAGCTGACCAAGGCACTGGCCTATTCAGACGGAAGCAAAAGCGGTCGTCCTCCGTTTGATCCAGTGCTGATGTTCAAAATTCTGGTCACCCAGACGCTGAACAATTTGTCCGACGAACGGACGGAATACCTGATCAACGACCGCCTGTCCTTCATGCGCTTTCTTGGTCTGGGGCTGTCTGACCGCGTGCCTGATGCCAGGACCGTCTGGCTGTTCCGGGAACGTCTGACACAGGCGGGAGCAATTGATGTTTTGTTTAACCGCTTTGATGTGACCCTGCGTAACGCTGGTTATCTGCCGATGTCAGGCCAGATCCTGGATGCTACACTGGTAGCGGCCCCAAAGCAGCGTAATACCAATGAGGAGAAGGCCGATCTGCGGGAAGGACGGATCCCACAGGATTGGGCAGGACAAGCCGTCAAAGCTGTCCCATAAAGATCGTCATGCACGATGGACGCTGAAGTTCACCAAAGCAAAGCGTCAGGATGACTGGACGATCCCGTCTACGGATCTCGCCATCCCTTTCTTTGGCTATAAATTGCATATTTCCATCGACCGAAAGTTTCGGCTGATCCGCAAATGGAAGACGACGGATGCCGCTGCCAGCGATGGTGCCAGACTGCGTGAGGGACTTCTTGATGGTAGCAATACGGCGTCTGATGTCTGGGCAGATACAGCCTACCGCTCAAAAGCCAATGAGGACTTCATGGAAAAGCATGGCTTTGTCTCGAAGGTTCACAGGAAAAAGCCTCATCTCAAGCCCATGCCACGACATATCCAGAAATCGAATGCAGGAAAGTCCGTTATCCGGTCGCGTGTCGAACATGTTTTTGCTGATCAGAAAGCGCAGACAGGACTGTTCATACGAACCGTAGGCATAACACGAGCCACTATGAGGATCGGGCTGGCCAATATCGTCTATAATATGCGCCGCTTTCTCCTACTGGAGCGGATTAACGCTATCGCGTAGTAATTCAGGGCATAAGACCCTCACTCTGCTCAAACCGCAGGGTGAAAATCAGGTCCACGAACCAGCAATCAACACGACAAAAAACTGAAATCAGGCAAAAGGGGACTCAATCAACGGTTCTTCGAACCCTCCAGGTTCTGGCTGACTGGCGGAAAGACTACAACACGGTGCGTCCCCATTCCCAACTGGATGGCAGGACACCCGATCAGATCGCCAGACAAGTGTCTCGGGGGCACGTCAGCCTCTCCAAACTGCTTATCGTCATTTGGTAAAATAGAAAAGTGGCCGGGCAATGCTCCGGCCACTTTCTTCGCGCCTAAAAAACGGCACCTTCAACGTAAGAAAAAACCTACAGAAACCTTTGAGTATGACTCACGTTTTCGGGTGATTTAGGCCTTTTTTAAAAACAGCCTGTAAGTTTATTTTGATCTTCAGTGAGCACGACGGAAGCTGATAACGCTACGGGACACCTTGCCACCGCCCCAGTTCGGCATTTTCCGCCAAGGCGGTTCTTTCCTCCGACGTCCCGACAACAGCGACAATACGCACGGGGATGGACTTCGCGGCAGGCGTTCCGCTGATATCGTCGAAGTGACTCAACGGCAGAAGAGGGTTTAATTCGGGATAATACCCTGCGACCGAGCCCCGCGGCATCGGATAGTCCAACACTGTCAGGCCCTCAACCCGCCGCCTCACGCCATCGCGGGAAATCGTTTCGAGTGCCACGCGTGCGTGTTTCTTCAGCCCGCGTTCCTCTCGCTCCGCAGCGTTGAGGAACAGAACCATGCGATCGTTGTAGACGCCGCGATACCGGTCACTATTACTGTAAATCGTCGTGTTATACTGATCGTGCGAGCGAATGGTAGAAAGACGCAACATGTCGGGATCCGCGACGTCGCTGTCCACGGCAAGGCCGGGGATTGTTAGGAAATTTGCTTTGCCCGTAGACGTTTTCCACGCGCGACGACGAGGTGGAATATCAAGGTGGAAACCCTTGGGGTCTTTGATCTTATTTAGAAAATCTTCGTATATTTCGGGATAAACCTGCGCGATCTTTTCTCGAATCAGATCGTAGTCCTCTATGTAGCTTTCCCAAGGAATATCGCTGTCAGGGAGTGTCGCACGCGCGATGCGGCAGACAATCTCAACTTCAGCCCGCAGATCCGGACTCGCGGGCTCAAGCACGCCACGCGAGGACGTCACGTTCGACATCGCGTCCTCGATCGTGACGAACTGCTCGCCCACTGACGTGCGGTCGATTTCGGATCTGGCGATCACCGGAAGGATCAGCGCGTCCTTGCCATGGACGATATGACCCCGGTTCAGCTTAGTGGCTATGCCAACGGTAAGCTCGAGGCGGCTCATCGCTTCGTAAGCAATAACGGTATCGGGAATGGCGTGTATGAAATTACCGCCCATGCCAATAAAGACCTTGGAGCGTCCGTCGATCATCGCCTCCACGGATTCCACAACGTGATGTCCGTGCTTGCGCGGCGGTTCAAAGTTGAACGTGTCGCGCACACGATCGAGATAAGCTTGGGTTGGCTTTTCGTCGATACCGACAGTCCGGTCTCCCTGCACGTTCGAATGACCGCGAATAGGCGCGATGCCGGCGCCGGGCTTTCCGAAATTGCCGCGCAACATCAGCAACGCCGCAAGCTGCTGGATCATCCGCGAGCCCTGCTGGTGCTGCGTGATGCCCATGCCGAAACACAGAACAGTCGCTTTGGAGCGCGCGTAAATTTCCGCGACGCGACGAATCTGCTCCTCGGAAATTCCGGAAACACGAGTGATATCGTTCCAGGTGCAGGAAAGAACCTCGTCACGCCAGGCTTCGAAACCGTGGGTGTGCTCAGCGATGAATTCCTGGTCGAGCACCTTCTCGCCGGAGGCTTCTCGCTCCAGAAGGACCTTGATCATGCCTTTTACAAGGGCGAGGTCGCCGCCGATGCGGATATGCACGAATTCGCTGGCGATAGCTGTCGAGCCGAACGTCGCCATCTTCACTGGATCCTGAGGCTCGGTAAAGCGGATTAGCGCACGCTCCGGCATAGGGTTTACAACCACGATCGGCACGTTGCGTTTGCGCGCATGGACGAGGTTACTCATCATACGTGGCGAGTTCGTGCCGGTGTTCTGTCCGAAGATGAAGATCGCCTCCGCCTTGTCGAAGTCGGACATCACGATCGTGCCTTTGCCTATGCCGATCGCATGCGGCAAGCCGCGTGACGTGGGCTCGTGGCACATGTTGGAACAGTCAGGGAAGTTATTCGTGCCATATGCGCGGACGAAGATCGAATACAGGAACGCTGCCTCGTTTGAGGTACGGCCAGACGTGTAGAATTCAGCCTCGTTCGGATCTTTCAGGGTGCGCAAATGCCTGCCGATCATCTCGTATGCGTCATCCCACGTGACGGGCACATAGCGATCCGTCGCGGCATCGTAACGCATAGGCTCGGTCAGGCGCCCCTGCTCCTCAAGCCAGTAATCGCTCTGCGTCATAAGTTCCGTGACGGTATGCTGTTCAAAGAATGCGCGCGTTACACGCTTCTTCGTGGCTTCCACGGCCAGCGCTTTCGCGCCGTTTTCGCAAAATTCCAGCGTCTTTTCGCGGTCCGGATCAGGGAAGGCGCAACTGGGACACTTGAAGCCGCCGGGCTTGTTCATGGAGAGAAGCGCACGAGATCCCTTGCCGATGACGCTCTGCTCCAGCAGGGCCTTGGCGGTCGCTTTCGCCGCGCCCCAGCCGCCAGCCGGTTGGTCATAAGTCTCGTAGCGGGGTTTGGCGGTTTCGCTCATGATAAAAGTCCTCTTTGTCCTTCTAACGCAGACCTGGATCAGGCGGGAAGCCGGATCCTGATTAGAGATGGGCGTGATCCTGTGGGTCGCTTAAAGCGCTCCCCTGTAAAAACGATGCCGCCGGCAAGGTTGCCCAACGTGATCGAAATATCATTCCATACCGGTAAACAATTCCATCCCCAGCAGGACGATGAGTAAAACTTGGCGGGCAAGAGACGTTTTCTACGATGAATTGACGGATTTGCGTCCTCATCGATCACGTGAATCTGATGTCGAGAGTACGCAGATAAGTCTGCAGACCCGCGTCCTGGATAGGGATCAAACGGGCATCCCTGTCAGATTCGTTGAAATGGGCATGCCAGTATCCGGGCGGTGTTACAAAGGCACTGCCGGTTTCCCAGTCGACGCGGGTGGGATCGACCATATTACCGTCCTGATCTATTTCTTTCGACAGCAGGGAGTAGCATCCCGTGTCGCAGTCGACGATAAAATCGAGTGCAATGGATTGGTGGCGATGCGGTTTCTGCTGCGTATGCGCTCCAATCATCCCGTACATGGCCCAGAGCACGTGCGTCACAGTGCGGGTGTAAGGGAAATTAGCGTTACCGAGCAGAATGCTGACCCGACTTTTTTCACCGGCGTTCGGCTGAGATGCGACTATTCGTAATTCGGCGTTCGCTTTTTCCGCCCGGTAGAGTGTCGGCTCGAACTGGGCGACGCTGGGCTCCACTCCAAGGTAGCGCAGCAAGGGAGCGTCATTGACATAGTAGAGCGCAGCATCGCCTGTCGCCTTCAGTTCGATCACGCTGACGCCGGGGGCAGTAAAGAAATCTCCTTCATTCCATTCAAACGTTGCGCCATGAGCTTTAACTGATCCGGCGCCTCGGATGACGTAGAACACTGTCGACGTCGATTTAGGCTGCATTACAAGGGAGTCCCCTGCGACGACACGAACGAAATTCGCGCAAAGTCCAGGCCCCGTCGCAGGAGCCTCACATTTTAACGCCTCACTCATGTCTAGCGGGACCACCCGTGACGGCCCTTCCACGTAGAGAGCAGGTGAGAAGAAATGGAATGGAATCCGGGGCGTCAGGCTGGGCCGGATAGGGTTAGCCGCGGTGCTGTACTCAAAGTATTCGGCGTCACGCGTGATGGCAGGGCCATCTTCGTCACGTAGCGTAACCGGGGTCTGCTGTGGTGAATATTTGTCCATGGCGGCTCTCATTTTTGAAGTTTTTTAAGCACTTCTGATTAAGTACTTTCGGCAAGATATTGAACCGCCGCGTTGAGATCGATAACCCGCGCCGCACAGGAGTTTTGTCCCGAGGGGAAGCTCATTGTATAAAGCCTCACCACTCGATTGCGGCGCGGTAACGGTTTTCGAAAAAAGATATGAAAGCTCGTACTTTTGAGGGGACAATTTTTTTGGGGGGATAGGTGATCCAGATTCCCTCATCGGCTTCGCCTTCCGAAGAGAACTCATAATCAGCCAAGACATTTTCCAATAAACCTGATTGCAGATCGTCGTTGACGAGCCAATGGGGCAAAACAGCGTAACCCGCCCCCCCGATAACGGCGGCCCGGAGACATTCCAGATCGTCAGATCGCAAAGGCCCTGAGACCTTTATTTTTTCCCAGCCGCCTGCGAATCTGAAAGCCCATGTCGCGCCGGATTGCAGGCTGAGCGGCAGGCAAGGACGATGGGCAAGCGCCTGCGGCGTATCAGGCCGCCCGTTGACGTCCCTGAAGGATGGGCTGACGCAACAACAATAATGGTTTGATGCTATTTTTCTTGCGACAAGCTGAGAATCCGCCAGAGCACCGATTTTCAACGCAACGTCCACGCCGCCTTCGATGATGTCGCGTTCGGCGTCGGCCAAAATCGTTTCCACTTGTATCATCGGGTGCTGGGCCAGAAATTCCCCCAGAACTCCTACGACATACTTCCGCGCGAACGCGCCTGGAAGCTGGATGCGAAGCAACCCCTGCGGAATAGCGTTAAGAGTGGGGACGAGTGAACGAATCTGTTCAATATCATCCAGCAAAGAAAAAGCCTTTTCATAAAAAATACGGCCCATTTCCGTCAGATGCAGATGACGCGTCGATCGGTTGAAGAGGGCTGCTCCCAAGTCATCTTCCAGAAAAGTAATGTAGCGAGAGACGGTAGAAACCTTAATTCCGGCTTCCTCTGCGGCGCGGGTGAACGTGCCCAGTTCGGCAGACCGGACGAACACTTTCATGGCGGCCAGATAGTCCATCATCACTCCACTGACGTTTTACAAGCATGCCGCTGCAATGGTTTCGACGTTTTTGGTATAGGCATGCCAGCTTTTCGCCAACAGATTACACCGTAGGTATGCCGCGCAAATTGAATTGCACGTGTGGCCTGACACCATGAGGGACGGTCGTCCGCCGGGGCACTGCAGTCAAAGACTGAATTGCCCATGGTTTTGTAGAGACGTTTTTTATTTGAAGTAAGCCGCCAAAGCATGTGATTTCTGCTGCGCATAAAAGTGGACCTCATCTTCTGGTGACGGGATGTTTCCAACAGATGACAGAATACGGAGATTATTGAACCAGCCGAACCTGTTCAGCGATAGAATCAGAAAAAACAAGCAATTTCCTATGCTCCGAACAGGAGCGTAGGAAATTGAGGTAGCGTGCCTTCATCTGCCGATGGCGACAACCATAAGGATACCAAAGGAAATGGCTGTTTTCTGCCATTTCCATAATCAGGCATTTTCTCGCATTTGTTGTCGTCTTCTCAGTGGCAGGCGTCATGACACGAGCATGACAGCATGTTTCTGATGTCATGACGCCACTTTTCAGGCAGTGACACCCAAAATTAGGTGTCATCATGGCGTCATTTGGCAAGCCCCCCATCAGGCAGCGGTTCGCAGTCCGTCCTCCGCGACTGCCTCAATCGCCTGCCTGAGGGCTGCAGTGACCTGTTCAGGATCACAGACCATATCCTTAAAAATAAGTATCGGGCGCTGACTGGATGGATAGCGATGAAGTCGCCTTAAGGTCTCGTCCTTTCGCGCCTTCTGTGTTGACGAATAAGCCGTGAATGTCCGGTCAAACAGACCGACGACTTCGATAAAACAGCTTTTGCCGGACTGGGTCGAACTCACTTTGAAATCGGCGAAAGCCGCTTCCTCAAAAAAGCATCCTTTCACAACAGGATGAATGTCGAGCTTTAACGTTGAAGGCAGGGTAGACTTGAGGCGTCGGTATACGGCCAATTCGTAAAGAGAATCAAACTCATGACCGTCCTGTGCGAGCTTTTCCTCGACAGGTAGGTGCGGATGGCACTGATGCACAGCCTCACGAAAGGCCGCCCATGCCCCCTCCCCTGGCTGCCAGTATTTTTTGCGCAGATCCCAGGCCTTTCGCCCAAGATCTGCCAGCATAAAGCCATGGACACAGACGCCAACACGGGCCGAAAGCTCAGCATAAAGATCAATATCCCGACGCGGGAAAAGGCCGGTCCTGGCAGGCATTGGAAACTGAAGAGGGTCGAAGCGATAATCCGGTGTCATTAGGAAGTATCCTAAAAAAATGGCTCCGATCACGCAGCGTGACACGGAGCCAGGAAAAGATTGTCTGGGATAGAGTATAGAGCGTGGCTGATGAGGTCAGGCGGCCCGCTTCATCGTCACTGGAGCCGCCAGAAGCTGTTCCAGGCGGCCATAACGACGTTCCATGTCGCGATGCAATATGACCAGCCCCTCCAACGCCTCAAAAGCGGCTTCGCTACCGCCTAGGATCTCGAGCAGCAGAACACCCTCCAGAACATGAAGGGCTTTGAGTTCCATCGCTGCATGCACAACGTCATCGGTGACGGGAAGCAGGTCGGAAAGAGGGTAATGAGACATGATTTTTGTCCTTGTCGTCCAAAATAGGGAGGAAAAGACCACACACATCACGTCCTTCTTCCTCTGGGGCATTGACGGATATGCACAGTCACCGGAACACACAGACAAAGCGTCTCCACCCCGCCCCGGTCAGAAAAGCCCTTTTTTAGAAAATTCATTTCAAAACAATGAGTTGGGAGAGAGCATTTTTAAATGCGATAGAACGAGAGAAAAGAAGAAAAAACCCAGCAATTTCATATGCATACCGCAGAGTGCATATGAAATTGCGGTAGCGTGCCTTCAAACTCCCTTCGAAAGGACGAAAAAGAGACAAAAGCGGGACAGAAAAGGGAAAAGGCGGCCATTTTTGCGGCCCAGACAGTCCACTCCATCACGGCCACACCGTATGACGCCATTCATGACAGCAGTTTTGAAGTGTCATGACACCGTCAGGGACGATGACAGGACGGGAAATGATGTCATTGTGACGTCATTTCCCGTTATTGGCTCAGACTATCGATCTCATTTACGGTCGCAGGCCACGTTCATGATCATGCGGGGATACCCACCAGTCTCAGCATCGTCATACGCCAGATCTCTGGTCAGAACGGCGTGCCCACCGACGTGAATTTGCTCCATGTATGAGAAGCAGGCTGCCACCTGTTGATGACCCACCCCGGATAGGACAGTGCAGACGCAAAATCATGCACACCTGCATTTTCTGTCGGCAGAATGCGGATCTCTGGCGCCTCACTCTCCCACAGCACCTTATGCTGCGCGTCAGTCAGCGCAATATGCGTTCCCACGGGACCATAATAATTGGAATAGGCAATCAGCACCGTCACATGAGGCTGTGATGGCCCGAAACTGACATCCACAATACGGGGTGCCTTTTCAAGCGCCTGAGCATCTGGATCAGATGCAGGGTCAGCAGGATAAAAAGACCCTTTTGCAAATTTGATTCCCTTCGTTTGTGCGAAGAACGGTGCATCAGCTGATGTCGCCGCCCTCCCCGGCTGCGTTCCCTGCTCATTGCCGTACGAATGCGATGCTGCTGCATCGGCGAGCTTCTGCCAGTTCACAGCATGTGCCTGTTGCGGCAGGCCAACAGCCAAGCCGACGGCCACAGAAAGCCCTGCAAATACCTTCTTCATGAAATACCCTTTCCAGAGACGCCTTATTATAAAAAAATGCCTTAACTCTGATTTTTCTCAAACGCGCAAAACACCAAGGCACCTTATCCGAACGCTTATCACTCTCCGGTCACGTGCCCTGATTCAGCAAGATCTTTCAGAAAAGTCAGGTTATTTTTGTGCCAGCCATCGCCATAGCTGTCATAGGTACCAATGCGAACATCCTGAGACACCACAAAATGGCCTTTCAGCACCTGCAGGATACGAGGGTCCTGTGCCCAGACCGGTGCTCCCTCTGGTGTCATGAGCAGAACGACTGTTATCCGGTCATGCTGTGGCGCCACAGACTGCAACGGACCATATTCCAGAACTTTTTGGGCTGTAAGACCGTAACAGAGCCGGGCTGGCACCCGCACCCCGGACGGCGCGGTATCTCCAGCGAGATGAGGTGCCTTCAGACTATTTTGTACGCTCTGGTCTTCTGAAGGTCCGTCAAAGATCGCCATGGCTTCAGGCCCCGTGGCCAGAAACAGGTCGCCCGCAAAATGCTGCGTGGTTTCTTCCTGACCCGGCGGACCTTCATCAGGCTTCGGCTCCGAACTGTCATCGAGATCGTGAAGCCCGAGTTGCGCTGCAGTTGGCATTGCAGGATGCTGAGCATGGACACGCCAGGTCACAGGAACCCGCTGCACAAGGCCAGCGTCCATCAACGCCTGGATGAAGGGACCTGGCTCCACATTCCGCGGCCCTTCCCCAAACAGCACGCCCTGTGTGGAGGCATTATACCCCTCCCCGGGCTCAACACCTTTCTCGACCCGATTGGCCACATCGATCGAGCGTGGATAGGCCGAAAGACTCAGAAAGGCCTCTGACCCGATAGAAAGACAGACCCGCCGACTGTTGCCATTTTCGATCTCTCCACGATCTGCCGGATCATGGCGAACCTGCTCCAATATGGCATCAGCTGCCTTGGCCGCCTCAGCATTTGAAGCGGCATAACTCCGTTCTGGCAATGCGAAGGCCAGACAACTCATGGCAACCACACAGATTTTTAGGGAAACGCACTGAACGCGCATGACTCTCATCCTTCCGGCTGCTCGGCAAAAAGCGTCAGGCCATCAATCCCTTTGCGATAGATCAGATGGTGGCGCACTTCGGCCCCGGCCTCCAGCCCGGTAAATGTTCCCGCCATGCGTCGAAAGACGGGTGTCTGCATCCAGTCTTTGGGGCCGTCGCTGCGATACACAGCCGTCGCCGTAATGATCTCCCGGCCGGTCGGATCATGCTCCGGATGCCGGATATCGACAATCCTGCGGAGCGTCAGACCGACACAGACCCCATCGACCTCACTGATCAGATAGGGGTGAAGCAGCAATGGTTCATCACGCTCTCCCTCCCCTTTTTGCGGCACCTGTTCAGGATAGGCCCGGGTCGCAATCGGAATATACCCGTCGAAGAGGCGCCCGGGCTGGCGTAGCGTATAGCTAAAATCCGGACTATTCCGGGATGTCGCGTAAAATACGGCCTCTTTCGTTGCGCCGGACGTTTTGAATGTGACTGGCACGACATGCCGTTCCAGAACACCACGCTGCGTCAGATCCGTCACCAGATCCGAGGGCGCCTCATCTGCTGGTCCGGCATGAAACAGAAACGGGTGGGCCGTGGGAGCCGTCCAGGGCGACGACCGCATCCAGAACCGTTTATTGGCCCATTCACGAAAGTCTATCCCCGCACCAGAGCGTAACAGCACACAGGACCGCATGCCCTGAGGATGACGCTCAACCAGCACCTTCTGCAAATCGCGAGTTTCACCGTGCGGCCCGGAGAACAGAATAAAGCTCAGGCCGCCTGCGCCTGCGACAGCAAGCAAGGCACTCAGGCGTGGGGCCGAACGGATCACCCCTGACAGCGACGAGATCAGGAACGACATCTTACAGGTCTCCTGCATCACGGCAGAGTGCGAGCAGATGTGTCAGTTTCTGATGCACCACGCTCCCCAGAACAATGACGCCTTCAAGGGTTTTCACACCATCTGTATCGGCTCTGAGCGTATCAAGCCGCCCCCGAAGGACCTGATGCTCCAGTTCCACCAGCCGCATGACATCATGCAATCCGGCGTGGAGGTCTTCGAGCCGGCGATCCCGGGGCGGCACGGAGGACAGGCAAGGCGCTTCATGAGACATGACAAACCCTTCGACAGACCGCGCTGTTCATGCGAGAACAGGCCCATGAGACACGGAGACCCGCTTCATATGCTTTCCATGGAACTTACAGCTCCCCGACTATACATGCAAGCGCCTCGTCGTATAATGACGAACTTTTCCGTTATGGAGCGTTCGCATGTCACCGCCCCGACCCAGAAAGCGCAAGCTCATGGATGAGCAGATCAAAATGATGCGCGAGCGCGGGGAACGGCTGCGTCAGGCTGCCCAGAGCATTGGCATTACACATGCAGCAAAGGCTGCGGGCGTGCCTTACACAACTTTGCGTGATTACATGAACGGCAGTGAGATGAAGCTCTCTGCCGTTGCCTCTCTGGCACGGGTCTGCGGCGTAACACTGGACTGGCTTGCCTATGGCGTTGGCGAAACACACCTGAGCCAATCTCCCTCCCGCCCTGCTCCGCAACGCGGTGGCCACCAGATTGTCATCCCCTGGCTGGATGATCGGGAAGAAGGATTGAGGGTTGGTAAAGGCTGGCTGGAAACGACGTTGACGCGCCCAACCATCGCAGCACTCCGCCTGACAGATGTTACAGGCGACGCCATGGCACCGACCCTGCTCCATGGAGATCTCGTCATGATCGATACGGCCTCGACTCAGGTTCAGGGAGGCGCATTGTATGCCCTGAAAGTCGATGAGACCGTCATGCTACGCCGCCTTGACCTGCGTCTGGGTGGCGGCATACGCGTTCTGGCTGACAATGATCGTTACCCACCGCAGGACCTGTCGGCAGAAGACATTCAAAGCCTGAAGGTTGTCGGAGAAGTGGTCTGGTTTGGTGGCCTGCCACGGGGATAATTACGCTATTCATTCCACGAAAACTCGCACAATAAAAATTGTACGTGTTTCCGCTTGTTTTTCTACAGCTCCTCACCTAATCTTTCCTGAGAAATACCGCGCCTCGTTGCGGTCCGTCCGGGAAGGATTTCAGTGCAATGGCCAAGGTGACGTCAGCCTCAGCGTCAGGAATAAGTCTCGTCAGTTCGGATGTTCACGTCGTAAATGGTGCCGTCTGGCAGGACACTGAGCTCGGAGATGATGGAGAGTTATGGGTTGAGAGCGGCGGTACAGCCCTTAATACCCTTGTCGACCAGGGAGATCTCACTATCAGTACTGGCGGCCTCGCCTCCGGCGTGACCGTCACTGGGGATAACGACGAAAACGGCTTTCTCGAAGCCTATGGCGGCCTTCTGGAAGACGCCACTTTTACCAGTTCCGGCTGGGGAATTATCGAACAGGGCGGTACCGCCCATACCGTTCTCCTGACGGATGGGGGATACATCGAAGTTGCCGGGACAGTAAACGACGCAACCCTGCGCGGCGGGAGCATGCGGGTTGATTCCGGGGCAACTATCAGGAATGTCACGCTTGAGCAAAACGGCGGCATGCTGATTGAAGCAGGGGCGACCGTTACAGGTGTGACCCTTGGGCAGGGAGCTTCTCTTGTTCTGCAATCGGATGCCACTTTCACGAATGTCACTGTCGCAAGTGGTGGCATTCTCGGCGTTGACACGGTGCCTGCGGACGGCGTCACGATTGAAGACGGAGGCAGTCTCGATTTTTCTGCTCTGAGCTGGGACGATGCTGTGGCAGCCCAGATCGTGGGTGACCCTATTCTTGACGTCACTGCCAGGGGTGTCACCTCATCCGTTACACTGGACGGAGATTATACTGGCGAGCATTTCGTTCTCTCGAGCGATGGACATGGCGGCACGCTGGCCACTCTGGAGGCTGATGACGGCACACCCTGTTATTGCGCCGGAACGCTGATCACCACGGATCATGGCGATATCCCGGTAGAAACACTGCGAATTGGTGACCGGGTAGTGACAGCATCCGGGGAGACACGCCCCATCCACTGGATTGGCCACCGGAGCTACTCCGGACGTTTTGCCTCCCGAAACCCCTCTGTTCTACCTGTCATTTTTACAGCCGGGTCTCTGGGCAACGACCTGCCACGACGCGATCTCTGGGTCTCCCCGCTGCATGCAATGTTCATCGATGACGTCCTGATTCCGGCGGTTCTGCTGGTCAACGGCCAGACCATCCGGCAGGCGGAACGGGTTGATCGTGTCCAGTATTTTCATGTTGAACTGGAGAGCCATGATATCCTGTTGGCCGAAGGCGCACCTGCGGAAAGCTTTGTCGATGATTCCTCGCGCGGCATGTTCCACAATGCTCCAGAATACGCTGCGCTGCATCCCGACACCCAGAAAAAACCGGCTCGATATTGCGCCCCGCGGGTTGAAGAAGGTGTTCTTCTTGAAACTATTCGAAACCGTCTGAACCAAACAGATGGGCCAGACAACACGGAAAAATCGTCAGGTTCGAGACATCTGGAAGGCTATCTGGACGCTGTGACCCACACGGAAGTCAGGGGATGGGCGCGGTGGTCTGACAGCGCCGAACCTGTTCTTCTGCGCATTCTGGATCATGGTATCTGTATTGGGGCCATCACGGCCGATCTGACACGACAGGATGTCGGGATGGCGTGTGGTTTCCGGTTCATTGTTCCCGGTGGCCTGTCTCCGCACCAGCGCCATATGATTGATGTTCAGCCACTGCACGGAACAGGTCAGCTCGGACATGCTCCCAGGGGCCTTGAACCTGTGGTTGAAACGCAGACCGAAACTCGAACCACTCACCCCGCTTCTCCGAACTCTCTTCGCGGCTGGGTTGATCTCGTGTCGCGGGACCGGATTGCAGGCTGGGCCTACAACCCCTCCACCCCCGAAGTACCCGCACCCCTTCAGATCGTGGTCAATGGGCAGCTTCGTGCCAGCACGGTCGCAAACGGGCGTCGCCCCGATGTGTTGCAGGCTGGACAGGGTCCTGAAGGCTGCGGGTTCGACCTTCTTCTGCTTCCGCCCCTCTCTCCGCTGACGCGGCACACCATCGAGATACGCTGGGCCGTCAATGGCTCTCTGCTGGGCGCGCCTACTGTTCTGCCGCAAGCAGACAGCTTTGATCCAGATCTGGAGCAAGCGGTGAAGACCGCAGTCTCGTCGGCAGAAAGCCTCGAGACACAGAACCATGTCCTGTCCTTCCTGCTGGAGCAGGTCGATCGCCTGAAGCAGGTGCGAGCAGAGACAGCCACAGACCACACCCGTATGGCGCTGAACCGGCAACTCACCAGACGAGGATATACTGAACCCGTCACCCCAGCCCCGAGAGCGCTGGTCATCGACAGCGCCCTGCCGGACGGCCAGCGGGACGCCGGATCAGTGGCTGTTCTGTCGCATGTCCGAACCCTGCAAACTCTGGGGTATCAGGTGACCTTTGTCGCCGCTGACGGGATGGGAACGCGGGCTCCCTTCCCTGTTCCGGATGTCATGCTCTGCACCCTGCCATTTTATAATTCGGTGGAAGAGGTTCTGACGCGGCATGCCAACAGCTACGACGTTGTTTACCTCCATCGGGAACATGTGGCATCGTGTTACATGACCCTTGTTCGCCAGACCCAGCGCCGGGCCCGGGTTGTTTATGCGGTAGCGGATCTGCATCATGTTCGCGTCGCCCGTCAGGCTGTCATTGAGGGACGCCCCGAACTGCTCGCAACGGCACGCCGGTTGAAAGCGTCCGAATATGAGATGGCCCGCAAGGCAGACGTCGTGCTAACCCATTCTCTCGCTGAGCAAAATTTGCTGTGCCGGGACGTGCCATCTGCCACCGTTGTGCATGCACCATGGGCTGTCCGTGTCAGGAAACGTGTCCCGGGATTCCAAAAGCGCGCCGGCCTCGCCTTTATCGGCAATTTTGCTCATGCGCCCAACGTTGATGCTGCTCACTGGCTGGTCGACGAGATCATGCCGCTGGTGTGGAAACAGGCGCCGGATATCATCTGCCATCTTGTTGGCAGCGCGATGCCGGAAGAAATTCGGCGCCTTGCCAGCGACCGTGTCCATATTCTTAGGCATATTCCTGATCTTTGCGAGGTGCTTGATCAGGTAAGGCTGACTGTTGCCCCATTGCGGTTTGGTGCAGGCATTAAAGGAAAAGTCCTCGACAGTCTTGCTGCAGGCGTGCCGTGTGTCATGACGCCGATCGCCACCGAGGGACTGATCTTACCCAAAGCACTGACAAAGCTTGTCGGCACCGGAAATGCAAATCTGGCACAGCTGATTGTTCTCGCCCACACGGACCGCAACCTGTTTAATCAAAACTCGAAGGCTGGCCAAAGCTATATCCGCGATCACCATCACGAACAGGGCGTCACGAAAACCCTGCACACGGCTTTCACCGGTCCCAGTAAAATCATAAAAAAAGCATAATATTACCGGGCTATTCTTACGTGAATGGCCCGAAAATTCTTTACAAAAGCAACGCTAACGAATTGCATCCGGCATATCTATTTTTTGACCCAGAATCTGCATGTTGCCGTACGAGCTGGTCCCCAGCCGGCTGCTTTCAGATTTTCTGATATTTGACGCTGCTCGATCGTCCCAGGTGGCCACGTGCGTTGAAGAAATTCCTCCACAACATTCTTGAGTGTTAAAGGCTCTTTTCGAAAAGATGCCCATTCTTCAAATTTTGGGCTCTGAATAGCCTCCACTTCCAGATTATCAGTTTTTACGGGGTATTTTAAATTATCCCGGACAGGAACAAGAACCCTTCTTTCTTCGTCTCGGGTATCTGCGATACAGGCCATTTGAAACAATTCATCAAATCCCATAGCCTCCCAGTCAATGGGATCAGGAATAAATTTTTCAGGATAGTAAATATTTTTTTGTGCCACGTCCTTTATTTCTCCCCATGCACTTTTTTGAGCATATCTCCAATAAGAAGTTGGATAACAGAGAATCAAGGTCGGGGGTGTGATCGGTACCCAGCGCCGATAGATAATATGTACCATTTCAATATATTGGCTGCGTACATTATAACGAGAGTGGTTCATCAAAAATTCTTGACGCTCACCAGGACTATAATGATACCGCAAAACCCCACCACTGTCTCCAGATCGGACCACCTGCATCACTAGCGCCCATAATTCACTTCGAGACAACCCAATCCGGACTTCCGCGGGGCAATGTTGCAAAATCGTATCGGGTCCAACAACGTGCCATTCCCACCTGATAATATTAAGTATTCGAACTGTATTCACGATATCATGCTTGTAACAATGCTGCTTCAGCCATTCTATCTTCTGCTCCATCGTGAGAACAGGAATCTCCGACGCTTCCATCTTCACCCCTTCTGATTGTTGAGTGCTTTGACAATCGCACTGTGCTGGATACTTCGGATACCGTGCACCAAAGGTACGACGACCAGGAGTCCCTTTTGAGGGGGACTCATAGATGGGCCGATGATCTGCTGAGCTTGTAATTCGAAATCTACTGTCTATCTGTCTATTATTAAGATCAGGCGTTTTCTGGGAAGCAGCAGAACCATGTCGAGTAAAAGCAAAGAATTTTCTATTCTTTTCAATGCGCAAGACAGATTTCTGAACTTCCGCATGCAGACTCTCCTTTTGGAGTGCCTCACACCAGAGCAGACACGCCTTCCCCAAACGACCGCAACATCATCCGGCCAATCACTCCAACGCTCCCCCTACCCAACTGCGTGGCTTCGGGTGGCGCAGATCCTTCTTGAACAGGGTCTGCGGGAAACCCTCGCAGCCGGCCCCCCTGATGGACAAAG
>NZ_JAERKU010000018.1:0-61303 GCF_018256955.1 Acetobacter persici | reverse complement strand
CCCCCCCCCTTTCTCCTTAACTCCGGCTGCGCCCTCGTTTAGGTTTGGGTTCATATCCGCCGCCGCCCGGCCCCAGCGGGCGTGGCACCTGATCCTTTTTTGCCTTGCGCCGCGCTCCAGTTTTTTGCCCGGCGGTTGAAGAGGGTGCCGGAGGCGCATCCAGCCCCAGTTGCAAGGCTTCCAGCCGCTTGATTTCATCCCGCAGGCGGCCTGCTGTTTCAAATTCCAGATCGGCCGCGGCTTCACGCATCCGCTTTTCCAGCCCGGCAATCGCCGTATCCAGATCCTGCCCGACAAATTCAGCAACACCCGTATCTTCATCCGGTGCGACAGTCACATAATCCTGCTCAAACACGGAGGAGACAATGGCACCAATATTCTTGCGCACACTTTGCGGCGTAATGCCGTGCGCCTCGTTCCACGCCATCTGCTTTTCACGCCGGCGGGCTGTTTCCTCCACCGCGTATTGCAAAGAGTCCGTCATTTTATCCGCATAAAGCAGCACCCGCCCTTCCACGTTACGGGCAGCACGGCCAATGGTCTGGATCAGAGAAGTACGGGAGCGCAGGAAACCTTCCTTATCCGCATCCAGAATGGCAACCAGCGAACATTCCGGAATATCCAGCCCCTCACGCAGCAGGTTGATGCCTATCAGCACGTCAAACGCGCCAATCCGCAGGTCCCGGATAATCTCAATCCGCTCCAGCGTATCTACATCGGAATGGAGATACCGCACCTTGATGCCAGCTTCGTGCAGATAGTCGGTCAGATCTTCCGCCATGCGCTTGGTGAGGGTTGTCACCAGCACACGGCCACCCTTGGCAACCGTCGCCCGACATTCCGCCAGAAGATCATCCACCTGATGCTCCACGGGGCGAATATCCGTCACCGGATCAATCAGGCCGGTCGGGCGAATAACCTGCTCGGCAAACACGCCGCCTGTCCGTTCCATTTCCCACGGGCCGGGTGTGGCGCTGACAAAGAGACTTTGCGGACGGAACTTGTCCCACTCCGCAAAATTCAGCGGGCGGTTATCAAGGCAGGAGGGCAGACGGAACCCAAACTCGGCCAGAATAGATTTCCGCGCGTTATCGCCGCGCTCCATGCCGCCAATCTGCGGCACCGTAACATGGCTTTCATCCACAATCAGCAAGGCATCTTCAGGCAGATATTCAAACAGGGTCGGTGGCGGATCACCCGCTTTGCGGCCTGACAGATAGCGGGAATAGTTTTCAATCCCTTTGCACACACCAGTCGTTTCAATCATTTCCAGATCAAATGTCGTGCGCTGGTCCAGCCGCTCGGCCTCAAGTAGCTTGCCGTCCTTCGTAAACTTATCGAGTTGCTGACGAAGTTCCTGTTTGATCCCCACAATCGCCTGCTGCAAAGTCGGGCGTGGCGTAACGTAATGGCTGTTGGCGTAAATAGTAATTTCCTGAAGATCAGCCGTCTTTTCACCCGTCAGCGGATCAAACTCGATAATTCCGTCAATCTCATCCCCAAACAGGGAAACACGCCAGGCCCGGTCTTCATTCTGCACCGGGAAAATATCAACCGTCTCCCCGCGCACCCGGAAGGTGCCACGGGTAAAGGCTGCATCATTGCGGCGGTATTGCAGTTCGACCAGTCCCCGCACCAGACGGTCCCGGTCAATCTCCCCGCCCAGTTCCAGCTTGACGACCATGCGGGAATACGTTTCGACCGAGCCGATACCGTAAATGCAGGAGACAGACGCCACGATAATCACATCGTTCCGCTCCAGCAGCGCCTGCGTGGCGGCGTGACGCATCCGGTCAATCTGTTCGTTAATCTGGCTGTCTTTTTCAATATAGGTATCAGACCGGGGCACATAGGCTTCCGGCTGATAGTAGTCATAGTAGCTGACAAAATACTCAACTGCGTTATTCGGGAAAAACTGTTTCATTTCCCCGTAAAGCTGTGCGGCCAGTGTTTTGTTAGGGGCGAGAATAAGGGTTGGTTTCTGGGTGGCCTCAATCACCTTCGCCATGGTGAAGGTTTTACCAGACCCGGTAACCCCCAGCAGGACCTGATCACGCTCATTCGCCTCAATTCCTTTAAGGAGATCGGCAATCGCCTGTGGCTGGTCGCCTGCCGGTTCGTATTCCGAGACCACTTCCATGCGCCGCAGCTTGGGCCGCGCCGCCTGACGGTCAGGCTCAAACGTGACAGCCGGGAGACTGGCCGCACGCTCGCTCAGCGTGCCTCGTTTTTTACCACGGGCAGCCGCCGGAGCGGAGGAAGAACGAGACGCGGAATCGGGAGCGGTGCGGGATGCCATAGGCCTCAACATGGTGTGCGAACCGGTTTGCTGCAAGCCTGCGTGCGTCAGACCGTTCCCGGCGGTATCCGCGCCAGCGCTACGCTGCCGGATACCGCCCGAGCCTTCAAAAAAAAGGGTCAGCTTCTGGCGGACGGTGCCATAAACTCTGGCCCCACAGGGTCAGAAATGTCACGTGTCAGAATGGCGTCAATGGCCTTCATATCCGCCTCATCCAGCGTCCAGCCAAAAGCTTCATCCACCCCGGTAATCTGCTCGGGCTTTCTGGCACCCCAGAGCGCAATGGTCGGTCCACGGTCCAGAACCCAGCGAATGGCAAGGGCCAGCATGCTCTTGCCATGCTTGTCCGCAATGGCCTTCAGATCATCCACCGCTTTCAGATACTGGCCAAAGCGCGGCTGCTGGAATTTAGGGTCGCTTTTGCGCAGATCATCGCCTTCAAACTTGCGGTCCGCCGTCATGCGGCCGGACAGCAGGCCACGGCACAGCGGCCCGTAGGCCAGCACAACCAAATTGTTTTTAATGGCGTAAGGCAGAACGTCTTTTTCAATCTCACGCTCAAACAGATTGTAGGGCGGCTGGATTGTGGCGAGAGGCGCAAACTTCCGGAATTCATCCATTTGCTCCGGCGAGAAATTACTGACACCCAGCGCGCGCACCTTGCCGTCCTTCACCAGTTTTTCCAGCGCGCGGGCCGTTTCTTCCAGCGGTGTTTTGGGGTCAGGCCAGTGCACCTGATACAGGTCAATATGGTCCGTCCGCAGGCGGCGCAGAGAGTCTTCAATCTCCTGCGCAATCCGCGCCGGGCGGCTATCACGGAACACTTTGCCGTCCTGCCAGTTCAGCGCCACCTTGGTCGCCAGAATGACTTTGTCCCGCTTGCCTTCCAGCGCGCGGCCAATCACCTCTTCTGAATGACCGAACCCATAAACCGGAGCCGTATCAATGACGTTGATGCCCAGTTCGAGTGCCTTATCAATGGTTTTTGCAGCATTCACATCATCCGGGCCACCCCACATGGACCCACCAATAGCCCATGTTCCAAGCGCAATGCGGGATGCAGGCTTGGCAAGACCCGGGATGGAAAGGGTTTCTGCTGTCATGATCAGACACTCCTCGTAACGTCATAAAAAAACTGTCCGCCAGACTGGCCACGCGCCGGACCCTGCCTGACAGAAGACATCTGTTTTAAACGCAGCACGCCCCACCTGTTGCATTACACATGCGAAAGGCGGGCATGTGCCTGACGGGATGCGCACCATAAACCGCATAAACCCGGCGCAACGCCCCGCAGAATGCTTGACCATGACCAGAAAATTTTTGCATTTTCTGAGCATGACTTCTGCATCTCCCCCTCTTATGCCGCGCGTGGGCGTTCTGGCTCTTGTGCGGCATGGCCGTAATGTTGTGCTGGTGCGTCGGGCCAATGCGCCTGACGCCGGCCTGTGGGGCTTTCCCGGCGGGCGGGTGGAAGCCGGAGAAACCCTGTTTCAGGCCGCGGAGCGTGAATTACGGGAAGAAACCGGACTGAACGCACGCGCCCTGCAAACTGTTGATGTTTTTGACAGCATCCACCGCACACCAGAGGGCACACTGGCCTTCCATTACGTGATTATTGCTGTTCTGTGTGAGGAAACGGCCCGGCACCCCACAGCACCCCACGCCGCAGATGATGCCCTTGAGGCCCGCTGGTTTTCTTATGAAGACGTGCAGGCTCTTGGCCCCAAAGCCTGCGCCCGGCTGTTTGAACTGACGCAGAAAATTATTCCGCCCCGTCAGGCCGAATAAACGCACGAGTACACATTCTGTGAAAAGAAAGAACTGATTTTCCGGTCAGGCCAGCACGCAAGGCCTGTAAAATCCGGCAGGTTTTGTGAGAGGCCACAGAATGGCCTGTCTCTCACAAAACCCCCGGATCAGTCTTTGAAAACCGTAAACCGCTTTTTATGAAAAGCTGAGAATATTCTTTAGCTGTTCGAGATATATCTCGCGAGAGTGTTCCTCTCGCACCCGGGCAAGCTCATGCTCACGGATGCTCTCCCACAGCACCTTATCTTCATACAGCCGGACAACAGCATCCGCGAATGCCTGCGGGTCCGTCGTGCTGACACTCAGCATGTCCTCACCCGGTGTCCAGCCCACCTGCTCACACAGGATGGAGGAGGCCACAATGGGCAGACCATGCGCCGCGGCCTCGTGAATTTTGTAGGGAATACCGGCAGCAAATCGCGTCGGGGCCACAAAAATCCGGTGGCTGTCATACACCGGGCCAACGGCGGCAACGCGCCCCAGCAGGTTCACGCGCGGATTTTTTGCCAGCAGAGAGAGATCAACTCTGGGGCTGATGTAGCCACACACAGTAAATTTCACATCCGAGGGCAGACGCCCTTCCAGCCGCGGCAGGACCTCACTGCTAAACCATGCAAGGGAATCCACATTGGGGGAATCTGCATCATGCATCGCGCCGAGGAAGAGAATATCACGCCGCGCGTCCCACCCCGGACTATAGGGCAACGGCTTTTGCATATGGCCCAGAACCCCAACATTCGGGAAGCCGTTCTTCTTCAGAATCTCAGCATCCTTTTTGTTCACAGCAACAATTTTCTCTGCCATGAACAAATGACGGAATTCGTGCTTCAGCATTTCATCAACGGTCTGCTCCGGCGCACCTGTGCCGCGCAGAAGGTGCTTCTGGTGCTCACGCGGCGCCGCCACAGCCTCGGTATCAATAATTACGGCATGGGATGAAATGGCATCCGCACACTGCATCAGCACCGGTGCCAGACGGTCCGCATTATGGGTGCGGGCAATCCACACAAGATCATAATATCCGGCACGGGATTTAATGAAGTCTTCCAGTTCCGGCAGTTCCCGGTCCCAGATCACCTCAGCGCGGTCGGGGAAGGCACTGCAAATTTCTTCCATCGGTTCTGTAGGCCGGTAAACCGGATACACCGTGACATGATACCCCAGATCAATCATGCTCCGGATGACGTCATTAGACCGCGTAAAGCCTGACCCGAGGAACCGGTACGGCAGCCGGTCTTCAATAAACAAAATCCGCTTCTGTCGCGTGGCGGAAGAGCGTGCCCGCACCAGCAGACGCTCATGGAACAGATTTTTCTGCCGCAGATAGGCACCGTGCTTCCTGCGGAAAGTTTCCTGATTGCGCGCAATCATGGAAGCACCGCTGATAAAGCCGGACGTGCCATATTCATAATGAATAACCACAATCGACGGGTCATACACCACGTCCGACCCGGCCTCATGAATACGGAGGCACAGATCTGTTTCCTCAAAATAGGCCGGGGCATAATCGGTATCAAAACCACCCAGCTCTTTGAGCAGAGTGGTTCTGACCAGCAGGAACGCGCCGGAGCAGAAATCAACCGAGCGCACAAAATTGGCTTCCGGCACATCCGGCCGCCTGTCCCTCAGATAGCCGCAGACAGACCCGTCACGCCAGACAATGCTGCCAGCTTCCTGCAACATCCCGTTGGTACGGACCAGCTTGGCTCCCACGGCCCCCGTCTGCGGCTCATTGCGCAGGCGCGCGAGTGCATTGCCCACAGCACCCGGCATCAGCTCCAGATCATTATTCAGATAGAGCGTGAAAGGGCCACGCACTTTTTCAAGCGCTGCGTTACAGCCCAGCAGAAAACCGATATTACCCGGAAAGCGGATCACTTCCAGACCGCGCACATGCTGTTCAATCGTGCGCATTCCGTCAGTAGAGCCGGAATCCACCACAATAACCTGCATTGGCCCATTATAATTGGCCCGTAGAGACGCAAGCGCGCTCAGCGTCATGGCAAAATGGTTGTGCGCGATAATAATGACGGTCAGATCAGGATATTCATACGTAAAATCCAGCGTCTGATTGAGCAGCAGCGGCATCCGGATCCGGCACATCTCATGATAGAGCTTTTTGGAAATATGCTCGCTTTCCTGCTGGAAGGCCGCATTATCCTCAACCTTACCACCATGCGCGATGTAGTGTGCGAACGCGTCCGGATAATCCCCGCGACTGACTTCCTGCTGCACCGCCGGGTTGCGGTAATACCCTTCCAGATCCACGGTGGAGAGCGGCTTACGCAGTTCATGCACCCCGTATTTCAGGAAATGCTCAAAGAAGTTCCGGAAATTTCCGTTTTCAACAGCGCCCGACACATCGTTATTGATGCTGCCGTAAAACTCTTCTGAAAAATACGGGTCCGGGTTGAAAAGTGTTGGCGTTTTATTGGCCAGATAATGGTGCAGGGCGGACGTCCATTCCCCGGCGTCCAGTTCCTTCCGCACCTGCGGGTACGTTTCCAGATACCATTCCGGGTCAAAATACCAAGAAAGTCTGTGGCCATACCCCGTGACGGGCGTTGTGGCCCGCACACACTGGGAATAAGGCCCCAGTTCGGTGGTGGTGGGCTGGCCGCCTTTCAGATAGGCATTGGGGTCGAAAAACCATGACCCGCTGCTATACTGGAAATCCCCGATATTCAGATAATGGTCATACCCGTTCCGGAAGCCCTCTTCCGCAAGGCTGACGTCAGACACGTCCTGACGCCGCTTCAGATAATAGCTTTCATCAAACAGCCAGTGCGGATTGTGGGAGGCAAAGCCCTTCTGGCAATAATGCTCAAACCCTGAGCGGAACTCCCCCCGGATAATCTGTTCCGCCACGCCGGGGTATTTGCTCAGATACCAGTCTTCATCAAAATAAGGGTTGGGTGAGTGTTTAAGCCCCACCCCTTCTTTCTGATAAAAATCCTGAACATCCGCATCTGTTTGAATGTTCAGGAATGTCAGAAGCTCTGAATATTTTTCTTTATACCAGACACAGTCAAATACGCTCCAGTCGAGCTTCTTTTCGTTATCATATGTCGTCATAAAAAATTCCCGGGGCTTCCTGTTAGGCTATGGCTCTATATTTTAACGGAGCCTGCCAGCAGGCCCCGCGTTGCTTGCCTAAATGCTATCACAGGATCAGAACCGGGAACAGAAAACCGTGAGGCGCACAGACTGAAAATGCCTGTGCCCAAACCTCAGCGCGCGCCGGTTCCGCGCAGAGGCGGAATTTAGTAAAAAATTCTGCGGGCGGTGTGGCTCACACGGTAGCGCCAGACGCCAAAGACCCCCAGCACAGCCGCCGCATACAGCCCGCCCATGACAGACATGGATAACGGCAGGCCGGGCAGGAGATAAGTTGGCGCGTCACACGGTTTAGACGGCAGAAGCGGCATGGACGCCAGACGTTCCGCCATGGTTGTGCCCGTAATATGAGGCGCATGGCATCCGGGGAGCGGGCTTTGCCACCAGCCCCACTCCACACCGGCATGGCAGAACGCCAGCCCCACGGAGGCCAGCAGGGTTGGCACACACAGCCACAGCACCGGACCGCCCGCAGCGCCGGGCAGCAGAATATCCACCAGACCAATGAGAATCAGGACACGCCAGGGCCAGCGCTCAACCAGACATAATTCACACGGCATGATGTGGAGCACATGCTCCACCCACCACGCCACACCCAGCGCCACGGCCCCGGCCAGCGCAAGGAAGAGCCCCATTTTTCTGGCAGGTAATGCTGATCTCACGCGGTACGCGCCTTTCCCAGAGCCTGAATAAAGTCACGCGCCCACGTAACAGCCGTCACCCGCCAGACATCCGGCTCCAGATGATCCCAGCGGGCGCGCCGCTCTCCATCCGGCATGGTCAGGGCTTTATGCAGGGCGTCCGCAATCTCATCCGCATCGTGCGGGTTGACCATCAGGGCCGCCTCCATATCAGGTGCCGCTCCTGCAAAATGGGAGAGGATCAGCACACCGGGATTAGCCTTGTTCTGCGCCGCCACATATTCCTTGGCCACCAGATTCATGCCATCCCGCAGGGGCGTCACAAGGGCTGCGTCCGCAAGGCGGTAAAAACTGGCCAGCAGCGCGCGTGGCACAGGGTGAGTCAGATACCGGATGGGCGTCCAGTCAAAATCCCCATAGGTGCCGTTAATCCGCCCGGCGGCTTCATCCAGTTCCCGCCGCAAGGCGCGATATTCCGGCACATTGCCACGGGAGACCGGGGTTACCTGAAGGTACACCACCTTGCCCCGATGCTCCGGGTAGCGTTCCAGAAAGACCTCATACCCCCGGAACCGCTCCGGCAGGCCTTTGGAATAGTCCAGCCGGTCCACCCCGATAATAAAGGGCTTTCCGCGCAGGCTTTCCTTCAGGCGCTGAACATCCGGGTTGCTCAGCCCTTCTTCCGCCTGCTTTGCAAAACTGTCCGGGTCAATCCCGATGGGGAAGACCTCAGCCTTTGCCTCCACCCCGACAATAGCAAACCCGTCATTCATGTTCCGTGCATCGTCCTCAGTCTGCACGCCGATCACATCATACGCCTGCATGGTGCGCAGCAGAGTATCCGCATCCGGCAGAGCGCGCATCAGACTCCATGGCGGGAACGGGATATGCAGGAAGAACCCGATCGGCGCGGTAACACCCAGATCCCGCAACGCCTGCCCCAGCGGGAACAGGTGATAATCATGGATCCAGATCATATCGCCCGGCTGCAAAAGGGGCAGCAATTTACGGGCAAACAGCGCGTTGACGTTCTGATAGACTGTCTGGTCCTTGCGCTCATAATCCATCAGGCCAGCGCGGTAATGGCAGAGCGGCCACAGGATGCCGTTGGAATATTTCTGGTAAAATCCGTCATATTCCGCGTGTGTCAGGTCGATTGTCGCGTAGGTGACGTTCTCAACCTTATCGACACTCACCTCCGGGTCATGCCCGTCTTCTTCAGGGACCTGCTGGCCTGACCAGCCAAACCACAGGCAGCTCCCCTCCTTCAGCGCCGCGCGGAGGGCCACCGCCAGCCCACCGGCAGGCTGCAACCGGTCCCGCGGTGCGGGCACTCGGTTGGAGACAACAACGAGACGCCCCATTGCTCAGCCCTTCCCTTCAACCAGCGAGGCCAGCCAGGCCCGAAACGCCGTAGGGTTTGGAAAATCCGTCGGAATACGCAGGCCGACACCCCCAAGGCGCCTTGCTGCGGCCATGCCATCTTCATCCGTGACATCATCCCCGACAAAAACGGGTTTGCGACCTGTAAACGGCGCGGACTTCATCAGCATGCTGACGGCATACCCTTTATCCACCCCGGCTGCCCGGATTTCCCACGCCATTTTTGCCGTCTGAACTTCAAAGGTGCCGTTGGTGCCCTTGACCCAGCTTTCGGCTGCCTGACGCAACGCGGCTCCGGCTTCCGGCACGGCACGGTAATGCAGAACAAAGCCGCCGGGCTTGTGCTCAAGCCGCGCACCCGGCCACCCCGCAACAAGCTCCCGTGCCTCGGCAAACCATGACTGCGGAACCTGCGGGAGGGCCGCGCGCTCAACCGGGCCACCGGGGCGATGCCGCACGGCAATGCCATGCTCGCCCGCCACGGCAAACGGGATATCTCCCAGAAAATGGTCAATCTGATCAATCGAGCGGCCCGACACAATGGCCAGCGCATCTCCACAGGCCGCACGCAGGCGGCGCAGGGTTTCCGGCAACCCCTCCGGCACCACAACAGAGTCTGGCGTCGGAGCAATATCGACCAGAGTGCCGTCAAAATCTAAAAGGAACGCTGCCTGATCCAGAGAGGGAACCTGAAAGCGAAAGTCCTGACTGGAAGAAGAACTGATCACGTAAACCTCTCTCGTTTTGCCGCAGGACCGTCCGGCCGGAAGCGGGCTGGCCCTGCGTTATGTCTCTGAACGATGCCTGAGCCGGAACGGCCAGACAACACCCCCAAAAGGCAAGACAGACCACACAGTCATAAACGATCAGGCCTGCCCGCCCTCAGTATTCTCCACCTGATTCAGGAGAGGCCGGGGGCGCATCCCCCGCAGGCGGCGCATCGGAACCGGGGGCACCCTGCGCAGGGGCGGACTTATCCTCCCCGGACGGTGCCAGCACAGGCACGGCTGGCGTGGGCAGAGGGGGTGCCATCGGGGCAACATCCGCCCCCTCACACCGCACCATCCGCACATCATAGACAGCGCTTTCAAACACACCCAGCCCCGGCTCCGCAGCCAGCATCCAGCCCTTGAATGTCGCACCATCGGGGTGCGTATCATGCAGTTCCAGCCAGCCTGCGGCATCGGGAGACAGCGTTTTAGGCCGCTCCAGACACCGGCCTGCGGTGATATCCAAACTCTTATAGTGCGCCGTGGTTCCCGCCGGGACCGAAATCACTTCCACATGCGCATCCAGCCGGTCCAGCACCCGCACAACCGCCGTGCCCTTCCCCTGCCACACGCCAGACCCGTAAACCGCGGGGGGAGCAAGGGGCGTGCCCACAGCCAGCGCCGCCGGTACTATGCCCAGACCGCCCGGCCCCGTCACAGTTACAGCCAGCAGGCTGCTCAGTGCAACCAGACGGGAAAAATGCTTCATGCTCATGCTTTCTTTCCCTGATGCGGAGATGTGAGGGAGGCGACAAGATCCGTCAGGCGGGCGCGCATTCCCTGCTCGCTCACGCCCATCAGCACAGCGTCCTCAAAGGCATCGCGCAGGATATCCTGCACTTCCAGCCAGTTTTCATCCAGCACACGCAGTTTTTCCTGACAGGAGACGGGCTGCCCGTCCTCCTGCACCCATAATTTTTGACTTTCCATGCGGGAATCGTCCTCTTCAGGCCGCCAGCACCAGAGCGTGGCGTCTCATGGAAGATCCGCTTTACCGGCGTCCCCTGTGGCGGGCGCTTTTGCGCCTGCCGCGTCTTTGTTGGCGCGGGTCAGCGTATCGGTAACTGAGAAAATAAATTTGCTGAGCAACTGTTCCAGACTGATGGAGCCCTGCGTCTCACTGATGGTCGCATCAGGCGCCATCGTATGGTCATCCCCACCGGGAGACAGGGCGATATATTTTCCACCCAGAAGGCTGTCACTGGTGATGATGGCCGCACTGTCCGTCGGCAGTTTGATATCCGGCCGCACGGTAAAGGTCACTTCCGCCTTGTAGGTTGCCGGGTTGACGTGTTCCGACACCACCTGCCCGACGGTCACCCCGGCAAGCCGCACATCCGAGCCAACGCCCAGACCATCAATATGGGAAAAACCGGCATGCAGCCGGTAGCCTGTGGTGTCGGTCTTGCGGCCTTCCCCCACCACAGCGGCAACAAGCATCAGCCCGAGCAGGCCGAGAACAAGAACACCCGTCAGCAGTTCAAGTGACGTGCGCCGGGGTTTTACTGCCGTTACTGAAGCCATGCGTCCTGTTTACTCCCTGTCTGGAGACATACCTTAGCAGGGAATGTGTTTCAGATCACGCCTCTGGAGACCAGGACTCATAATCTCCCGTCGCGGGGAGATGCTGGCCGGTTTTATAGGGGCTGCCCGCCGGGCGGTACGCTTGTGCCGTCCCGGTCAGGTTCGGCTGATGCGGCAGCTGCCATGGCTTGCGCTCTTCCTGCGGGATGGGCGCATCCATTGTATGATGCAGCCAGCCCCACCACTCCGCGGGCACGGCGGAAGGGTCTTCCCCCTTCAGGTAAATCACCCAGCGTTCGGGCCGGTCCACCCCGCCGCCACGCCGGGCCGGTCCTGTGGATTCGTAATAGCACCGGCCGTCACAATCCTTGCCAATAAGGCGACCTTTGCGGCGCGTATGCAGCCATGTTCCGAAGTTTGCCATGAGCCGGAGGATAGGACTCCACCACCCCGGCGGTCCATGATTTTTGCGGGCTGTGTGATCAACTCCACTCGATCAGAAACCGTGCGGCACGGGCAAAATCGCGCTGTGGAAAAGTTATCCCCCATATCCTCGTTATACCGGGCATTGTATACCGCAAATGACGATCCGCACGGGTTCCACCGGCATTTGGGGCGGGCGTAGACTGCCTGCATGACAAAAGCCAGACGCCATTGGAACGGCGTGCTTATGAGCACGCTGCACGCCGCAGCAGACCCGGATGCCCCCCTGCGCTCCGTAACGCTGCCCGCTGAGTGGGATGCCGAGGCAGCCTCCGCTCTGGCCCAGCTTGTACCCGGCACGGGGCCCATTGATCTTGCCAGCACAGCCTCCCGCTGGGTGGATGCGCTGACGCAGGATGAGTCCACGGCCCGTTCTCTGGTGTGGCTGCTGCTGCTGCGGCAGGCCGCCCCGACGGAAGCCGTCTGGTCCTGCGAGTTTGATCGCCCGCCGGGCTTTCTGGTCAATCTGGCTGCCTTTATCTCCCCCGGTGAGGGCTTTGCGGCAGAAACCTTTGTCGCAGCCATCCGCCTGCTGTCTTCTGTTCTGCGCAACGCCGCGCGGACCACGGCAGACCAGCGGAACGGGGAACTGCCGCTGCCCGACCTGTTTGCCCCCGCCCCTGTGGCGGAAGCCCCGGCAAAACCGACGGCAAAAAGCCAGACCGCCAAAGACAGCGAGGATCAGCCCGCCCCTCCGGTTATCGCGGGCGATATCATGCTGACCAATCTGGATGCGTGTCTGGCCGGAGTCGGTCTGGATTATGATAGTGAAGATGGCCGTGCCGCCGCCTGCGCCATTGCCACGCTGGCCACCCTGACGGCCCATTCCGGCACTGGCCCCGAGTCCCTGCCGCTGCCGCCCGTGCGCACCGTGCTGCCCGGCCTGAGCGAGACGCTCCGCGCCGTCTGGCGGGAAGCGGCGGTTGCAACGGAAACACCCCTCGCAACAGTGGAAACCGGGTTTTCCACATGCAGCGCGGTAGACGGACTGCTGGGCGTGGAAGCCTGCGGTCTGGCCCCTGTGTTCTCTCTGCTCCGCCCGGATGGGCGGCTGGCCCCCAGCACGCGCAACCGTCTGGATGCCCGGGATTTTACAACGGAAACGGCTCTTGCTGCCGCTCTGGCGGGCGAGACGGTTCTGCCCCTGCCCGGCCCGAACGCCCATATGGCCATGTATCGCGCCCTGACCGGCTTTATTGACCGCATGCCCGCCCGGCCGGACCCGGCGGCGCAAACGCTGGTGCGCAAGCTGGAACGCGGGATGCGCCGCGCCCTGCCGCAGCGCCACGGCGGCTTTACGCAAAAAACCAGCATTGGCGGACACCGGCTGTTTCTGCGCACCGGCGAGTATGAAGACGGCACGCTGGGGGAACTGGCGCTAAACCCCACACGGGAAAGCTCCATGGTCCGGGGCCTGATGGAAAGCTTTGGGGAAGCCGTGAGCATTGGCCTGCAATATGGCGCGCCGCTGGATGCGTATGTCAGCAGCTTTGCCTATTCCTGCTTCGGCCCCTCCGGCACGGTGGAAGGAGACCCTGTGGCCTCTTACGCCACCTCCATGCTGGACTATACGTTCCGCGCTTTGTCAGACGCCTATCTGAACAAAAAGCTGCCCGATGGCCCGCATCAGGACAGCCAGATGGACCCGGACCCGCTTCTGCCGCTTGATTTCCCGGCGCAGGAAGGCGACCCTGTCCCCCGCAAACGCGGCAGCCTGCGGCTGGTCAGCTAGACCGGACCGGCCAAAGGCTCTGCCCGAACCCTGTCATAAGGATCAGTCTCTCATGAGCACCACGCCTGAAGCCCGCCTGAAAGATCTCGGCATCACACTGCCTACCCCTGCCGCACCTGTTGCCAACTATGTGGCCTGCGTGCAGACGGGCAATCTGCTGGTTGTCTCCGGTCAGCTCCCGCTCGCGGACGGCAAGCTGTTTGCAACCGGCAAGCTGGGCGACGCCGTTGCCGTGGATACCGCGGTGGAAGCCGCGCGCTACAGCATGATCAACCTCATTGCACAGGTCAAAGCCGCTGTGGGTGACCTCAGCCGCGTGAAGCGCGTGGTGCGTCTGGGCGGCTTTATTGCCTGCACGCCCGAATTTACCGCCCATGCGTCCGTCATGAACGGTGCATCCGATCTGGCCGTTGACGTCTTTGGCGATGCCGGACGCCATGCCCGCTCTACCGTGGGCGTGCCCTCCCTGCCGCTGGATGCGCCGGTTGAAGTTGAAGGCCTGTTTGAGATCGGCTGAATAACAGGGGGCCGGTATGTCTGACTGGTCTGTCTCCCTGCATGACGGCCTTGCCGCCATAGGCCAGACCGCGTGGGACTCCTGTGCCGGGGCTGACAACCCGTTTGTCAGCTACGCCTTTCTCTCCGCGCTGGAGGACAGCGGGTCTGTCAGCCAGCGCACCGGCTGGTTGCCCCGGCATGTGACCTTACACGCGCCGGACGGCACACTGGCCGCCGTTTGCCCAGCGTATCTGAAGGGCCATTCCTGGGGCGAATATGTGTTCGATCAAGGGTGGGCCAGAGCGTTTGAAGCCGCGGGCGGGCAGTATTACCCAAAACTTCAGGTTGCGGTGCCATTCACCCCAGCCCCCGGCCCGCGCCTGCTGTGCGGCCCGTCAGCCCCACCGGAAACCGCTGCCATTCTGGCCGATGCCCTCCGCCAGATCTGTGGAGAAACCGGCCTTTCCTCCGCCCATCTCACGTTCTGCGAGGAACAGGAAAGCACTCTGCTCAGCCAGCGCGGCTGGCTGCCGCGCCTTGGTGTGCAGTATCACTGGCATAATCACGGCTACAGCAGTTTTGATGATTTTCTGGCGACCCTCGCCTCGCGCAAACGCAAGGTGCTCAAGCGGGAGCGGCGGGACGCCAATGCGGCTGGCCTCACCTTTCATACCCTGCGTGGCGCTGACATTACCCCGGCAGACTGGCAGGCGTTCTACACCTTCTATCGCAACACCGTGGACCGCAAATGGGGCAGCGCTTACCTCACGCGTGAATTTTTCCCCCTGCTTTCTGAACGTCTGGGGGACCGCGTTGTGCTGATGGTGGCGCGGCACGGGGACACACCTGTTGCAGCTGCACTCAACCTGCTGGGGGGCGATACGCTCTATGGCCGCAACTGGGGCTGCTCGGGGGACTGGCCCTTTCTGCATTTTGAACTCTGCTATTACCGCGCCATTGATTTTGCCATTGCGCATGGGCTGAAACGTGTGGAGGCCGGGGCGCAGGGTGAACATAAAATTCAGCGCGGTTATGTGCCCAGCCTGACCCATTCCGCCCACTGGCTGGAAAACACGTCTCTCCGCTCCGCCGTCTCCGCCTTTCTGGCGGAAGAACGTCCGGCCATACAGGCTGAGGCCGAAGCTCTCAGCGCACTCTCCCCTTACCGCAAAGATGAACTGGGGATTTCCTGACGCTCTTCAGGGTGCCTTTTCCCCCGGCCTGTCACAGCCATCTGACCCCCTTTTATCGGGCAGGCAGCCGCTCCTTCCACATCGCCGGCATGGCGCCCTGCCATTGTCTGCCTGCGTTTTTTTGCGTATGGCAGGCAGGTCTTCCAACCGCCTTTTTCCGGATTGACCGCAGCAGTGACGATGAGCCCATCCTCCTCCCTTCCGTCTGACCATCAGGCTACTCTCATTGACGGCAAAGGCTTTGCCGCCACCCTCCGGCAGCAGATCCGGGAGGATGTCCGCGCCTTTCATGATGAGCATGGCGTCACCCCCGGTCTGGCTGTCATTCTGGTGGGGGACGACCCGGCCAGTGAAGTTTATGTGCGCAATAAGGCCATTCAGACACACCATGCCGGTATGCGTTCCTTCATGCACATGCTGCCGGAAACAACGTCCGAGCCGGAACTGCTCGCACTGATCGAGCGCCTTAATCATGACCCGGAAATTCACGGCATTCTGGTGCAGCTCCCGCTGCCGAACGGTCTGGACGCCCGCCGGGTGACCAATGCCATCCAGCCGGAAAAGGATGTGGATGGTCTGGGGGAAATTAATGCCGGGCGTCTGGCCATTGGCCTGCCAAGCCTGATCCCCTGCACACCGCTGGGTTGCCTGCTGCTGCTGCGGGACCAGCTTGGCGATATGCGCGGCAAGCACGCGGTGGTGATCGGCTGCTCCAATCTTGTCGGCAAACCGCTGGCCATGCTGCTGCTGGCGGAAGGCTGCACTGTTTCCATAGCGCATATCCACACGCGGGACACCGCGGCCCTCGCCCGGCAGGGCGATATTCTGGTGGTGGCAACCGGCTGCCGGGAACTGGTGCATGGAGACTGGATCAAACCGGGGGCGACGGTGATTGACGTCGGCATTACCCGTGTCACGACTGAAACCGGCAAAACCCGTCTGGTGGGCGATGTGGTGTTTGATGAGGCCGTAAAAGTTGCTGGCCGCATCACGCCCGTTCCCGGCGGCGTTGGCCCCATGACGATTGCCTGCCTGCTGAAAAATACCCTGACAGCAGCGCGCCTGCTGGTCACGGGGACGGCGGAATGAGCCTCTCCCGTCTTTCTGTTGAACTCATCCCCCGGAGTGAGGACGCACTGGCGCAGGATGTTTCCAGCGTTAAAACCCTGTTCCCCGCTGCGGATACGCTGAATATCCCGGACCTGATGCGCTTCCCGCTGCGGAGCTGGGACGCAACCGCCCTGACCATGCCGCAGTTTGGCACGGTAATCCCGCATGTGCGCGCCATTGATATCGCCCCCGGCGCGCCGCTGCCGGGCAGTGATCTGCCGGGCCTGAAGGAAGTTCTGGTTGTGCATGGTGACCCACCAGCCGACCTTGCCCACCGGACTTACCCCAACAGCACGGAAAGCATTATCCGCCGCTACCGGAAGGAAGCACCGCATCTGCGGATTTATGCCGCGTTTGACCCCTATCGCCGCGCGCCGTGGAAAGAGCTTGAGGATATCGCCCGCAAGAAAGAAGCCGGAGCGGAAGGATTTTTCACGCAGCCGGTCTTTGACAGAAAGCTGTTTGACCTCTGCCGGGAATGGCTGCTGGGTGAGCAGGTGTTCTGGGGGCTTTCCCCGGTTATCGGGCCACGCTCCCGCTCCTACTGGGAGACAACCAACCATGTGGTGTTCCCCAAAAATTTTGAGCCAACGCTGGACGCCAATATTCAGTTTGCCCAGTCCGTCCTCCGGGACCTGTCACAGGAACAGGGCAGCGCCTATCTGATGCCGCTGCGCGTCAAGCTGGACCAGTATCTGCCGCCGCTGATGGATGCCCTGACATCCTAGCCGACATCAGGGTTTCTGGCCACCGTAGAGCGCCGTCAGGCTGGCAGAGGCCAGCTTGTGATGGTGCACCATAAAACCAACCAGCGCCGGGCTGGAGTCCGGTTTGACATCCAGTCCGGGCACATCCAGCGCATGCACCGTAAAAATGTAACGGTGCGCCGGGCCGGGTGGTGGCGCGGCCCCGCCGTAACCGGGCACACCAAAATCGGTGCGCACCTGCACGGCCCCTTCCGGAAGACCGCCTTTGCCGGAGCCTGCCCCTTCAGGCAGCGCCGTCACGCCGGACGGAATATTGGCGACAACCCAGTGCCACCAGCCGGAACCGGTAGGGGCATCAGGGTCATACACCGTCACCACAAAGCTTTTTGTTCCGGCTGGCGCGTTTTTCCATTCCAGCGCCGGGGATACATTCTGCCCCGTCTGGCCCATACCGTTATAAACCTGCGCCTGCGGCAGGGTGGCCCCGTCCGTAAAATCGGGGCTGGTCAGAACAAAAGCCATTGATGCGCCTTTCTTACCAGTTGCGGCTGATCAGCCAGAACTCTTCGGATGTAAGCGTAACAGCCTTGCCTGCGTCAGAGTCCGCAGCCGCAGCGGCAAGCGCTTCAATCCGTTCAATCATGATCACTTTACGCTGGTAGGCTTCCGTGGTTTCCGGGTTGGTCTTGAGCACATCCAGTGAGACTTTGGACGCTTTGGCAACGCGGGCGGCATCAAGCAGAGCATAGGACATACGTTTTAATCTCCGTATCGGGTTGTTTGCTAAGGGAAATCTGGCCCCGCGGAGCCTCTTCTTCAACCCCGCATGCGCACGGGCCACCCATGCCCGCTCTGTGTGATCCGGCAACAGCCCTCCGCCCACTCAGGTTTTCAGGACGCACTGCGCACCAGAAAACCTGCCGTCTCCGGCCTGTTTGCCCCCCGGAAACTGCACTCTCCTCTGGCGTCCGCGCACCCTATTGCGTAAACCCCTTCCACCATGAGCGACCGCACCGAAGATTTTGATTTCCACCTGCCTGAAACCCTGATTGCGCAGGAACCGGCCAGACCGCGTGAGGCCGCACGCCTGCTGGATGTTCCCGCCCACGGCCCACTGGCAGACCGCCATGTGTCTGATCTGCCCGGATTGCTGAAGGCCGGAGATCTGCTGGTCGCGAATGATACCGCCGTGATCCGCGCCCAGTTGCATGCCCTGCGTGGGGAGGCCCATATCGGCATCACGCTGGACCGTATTCTGCCTGATACCTCATGGCATGTGCTGGTGCGCAATGCCCGCCGCCTGAAGGTGGGGGATACCCTGACCTTTACCGGCAGCCCCCACACCGCCACGGTGCTGGCGCGGGAGGAAGGCGGCGGCGCAGTTCTGCGTTTTTCGGCGGAAGGCTCCACGTTTGACACCTTTTTGCAGGATGTCGGCGCGCTGGCGCTCCCCCCCTATATCCATCGCCCCCATGGCCCGACCGCGCAGGACACGCGGGACTACGCGACCATTTTTGAACACCATAAAGGTGCCGTCGCCGCCCCCACGGCTGGCCTGCATTTTACCCCGGCCCTGCTGGAAGCTGTAGACGCAACCGGAGCGGACCGCTGCACCCTGACGCTGCATGTGGGGGCGGGCACCTTCCTGCCCGTGCGGGAAAACGATATTTCCAAACACCACATGCACGCCGAACGCGGCATTATCACGCCCGAAACTGCCGCACGCATCAATGCCGTGCGCAAAGCCGGAGGCCGCATTATTGCCGTGGGCACCACCAGCCTGCGCCTGCTGGAAAGTGCGGCGGATGAGAACGGCATTGTGCATCCGTTTGATGATGTCACCTCCATTTTCATCCGGCCCGGCTACCGTTTCCGGGCAGTGGATATGCTGATGACCAACTTCCATCTGCCGCGCTCCACGCTGTTCATGCTGGTCTGTGCTTTTGCAGGGGAAGAGCGGATGCGGGCGGCCTATGCCCACGCCATCCAGACGGGATACCGTTTTTATTCCTACGGGGATGCCTGCCTGCTGCGCTGCGCCAGCCCCATTGAGGCCCACCGTACGGGAGAGTCCGCATGAGCCGTTTCCACTGGACCTGTGAGAGCACAGACGGCGCGGCCCGCGCCGGAATGCTGCATACCGCCCACGGTCCCGTCGCGACCCCCACCTTCATGCCGGTCGGCACCGTTGGCACCGTCAAGGCCATGACGATGGACGCCGTGCGCTCCACAGGCGCGGGCATTGTGCTGGGCAACACCTATCACCTCATGCTGCGGCCCGGTGCCGAGCGTGTGCGCGCTCTGGGCGGCCTGCATCGCTTTATGGACTGGTCCGGCCCGATCCTGACGGATTCCGGCGGCTTTCAGGTCATGTCCCTGGGTGCGCTGCGCAAGCTGGATCAGGACGGCGTCACGTTTCGCTCCCATATTGATGGCTCTTACCACCGGCTGACGCCGGAAAGCTCAACCGATATCCAGCACGCGCTGGATGCCACCATCAGCATGTGTTTTGATGAATGTCCGGCCCTGCCCGCCCCGCCGGAAACCATTGCCGCCTCCATGCGGATGTCCATGCGCTGGGCCGCCCGCTCCCGCGAGGCCTTTGTGCAGCGCACCGGCTATGGCCAGTTTGGCATTGTGCAGGGCGGCACCGAGCCGGACCTGCGGGCCGAAAGCGTGAAGGCCCTGACGGATATCGGGTTTGAAGGCTACGCCATTGGCGGTCTGGCCGTGGGCGAAGGGCAGGAGCTGATGTTCGCCACGCTGGACACCACCGTGCCCGCCATGCCGCACACGGCCCCGCGCTACCTGATGGGCGTTGGCACCCCGGATGATCTGCTGGGCAGCGTGCAGCGCGGTGTGGACATGTTTGACTGCGTGATGCCCACCCGCGCGGGCCGCACAGCCCGCGCTTATACGGAGCGCGGCACCCTCAACCTGCGCAATGCCCGCCACGCGACGGACGCCCGCCCCATCTCCCCGGACTGTGACTGTCTGGCGTGCTCCCGCCACAGCCGCGCCTACCTGCACCATCTGTTCCGGGCCAATGAAATTCTCGGCCCGATGCTGCTGACATGGCATAACATTGCCTATTATCAGCGCCTGATGCGCCAGATCCGGGCTGCGATTGTGGAAGGCCGTCTGGACGAACTGGCCACCACCCTGCGCGCCAACTGGGCCGAGGAAGACTGGACGGAAGATGAAATGCCACAGCCCGCCATTCCCCCCGTCCCCTGAGAACAGCCCTGTGCCCGCTCTGCCCGGACCGTCTCCTGTGAGCCAGCCTCCCGCGAGTCCGTCCAGTTCAGCCGGGCCGCTGCCGGGTGCCGAAAAACTCGCCGCCCGAATCCGGGAAAAAGCACTGGCTCTGAGGTTTGACGCCATTGGCTTCTGCCCCGCCCATCTTGGCCCGGACGTGCGGGCACGCCTGACGGATTTTCTGGCCAAAGGTTATCACGGGGAGATGGGCTGGCTGGCCGACAGGGCAGACCAGCGTACCCAGCCCACAACACTCTGGCCGGACGCCCGGACCGTAATTGCGCTCGGCGTCTCCTACGCGCCGGAAGGAGATCCGCTTGCCACACTCAGGCAGCCGGACCGGGGCAATATTTCCGTCTACGCCCGCCACCGCGACTATCATGACCTGATTAAAGGCATGCTGAAGCATCTGGCGCAGTTTGTGGTCCGGGAGGGTACTCTGGAGGCCAGACGAGACTTTGCCGCAGAAAGCCCACCGCCCCAGCCTCCCGGCGTTAAAGTCTTTGTCGATACCGCCCCGGTGGCGGAAAAACCGCTGGCCGAGCAGGCCGGGCTGGGCTGGCAGGGCAAGCATACCAATCTGGTGTCCCGCAGCCACGGAAGCTGGCTGTTTTTAGGGGAAATCTACACCACACTGGAGCTGCCCTCCTCACCCCCCTCCGGCGGAGGATGCGGCAGTTGCACACGCTGCCTGACGGCCTGCCCTACACAGGCTTTTCCCGCCCCTTACCAGATGGATGCCCGGCGCTGCATTTCCTATCTGACCATTGAACATGCCGGGCCGATTCCGCTGGAACTGCGCCCCGGCATTGGCACCCATATTTATGGATGCGATGACTGTCTGGCCGTCTGCCCGTGGAACCGGTTTGCCAGAACTTCCCGCCAGATCAAGCTGCAACCCCGCCCGGATCTGATAGCCCCGGATCTGGCCAGCCTGAGCACGCTGGATGATGCCGCCTTCCGCCAGAAATTTTCAGGCTCCCCCATCAAACGCATTGGGCGCAACCGGTTTGTGCGGAATGTGCTGGTTGCTATTGGCAATTCCGGTCTGCCAGACTTGCTGCCTTACGCACACCGCCTGACACAGGACCCGGATAGCGTAGTGGCGGAAGCCGCCCGATGGGCCGTTACACGCCTGGAGACGATATCCTGATGAGTGCTCACCTCCGCAAGCGCAGCCTGATTCTCTCTGGCCATGATACCAGCGTGGCGCTGGAACCAGAGTTCTGGCGTGTGCTGGAAGAGATGGCCCGGCAGCATCAGCAGCCCTTGCCGGTAATGGTGGCGCAGATGGACACAGAGCGCCCTCCCTTTCAGTCTCTGGCCTCTTTCCTGCGCGTGCAGACGGTTCTCTGGTTGCAGAAACAGCCTGCGGCACACCCTGCCGAAACCTCAGCCTGAAAAATTTTGCAGATTGAAGCTGACGAGATCATGCCCGCCTTTACCTTCGGGCCCCCACTCGCGGCCCAGTCCTGACGCTCTCACGGCAGTATTGCCTGCCCACAACTTCTCGCGCCGCCTTTCGGCCTGCTATGCTTGGTTAACACGGCACATGCGGGCCGGATTTGGGCCACTGGCCAGAAAATGCTAAGCAGGCAACATGGCGATATGGGGTAAGATTTTTGGTGGTGTCGCAGGTTTTGCCATGGGCGGACCTGTTGGCGCAGCTTTGGGGACAGCATTGGGGCATGCCGCGGATAAAGGCACTCTTCTTCAGCCCCCCGCCGGGGGATGGAGTGACCGCTGGGCCGCCCGTGCCAACCCGGACCCAAATGGCGCGGCCACCTTCATGGCGGCCAAGCTGGCCGCAGCGCTGGGCAAGAAGGAACAGCTCTACGGCCTGACCAGCATTATTCTGTGCGCCAAGCTGGCCAAGTGTGATGCCCCGGTCAACCGGCAGGAAATCAACGCCTTCAAGATGCGCTTCCGGGTGCCGGATGAAAACATGCGCGAAGTAGGCCGCCTGTTTGACCTCGCACGGCAGCGCACGGATGATTACGAGTCCTTCGCGCGTGAACTCGGCACAGCCTACGCGCAGGATAAACAGCCGCTAGAAGACCTGATGGGTGTGCTGTTTGGCATTGCCCGCGCTGATCTGGCTGCGGATGAACCGCTGACAAAGGAGGAAACCCTCTTCCTGCAACGGGTCCATGCGTTGTTTGGCCTGAGCCGGGGCGCGTGGGAGCGGGCGGAACAGGGCCGCTCCAGACCGGCCATGGCGGAGGAAGACGCCTATGTGGTGATGGGGGTTGATGCCTCCCTCTCCAACGAGGAGCTCCGCGCCCGCTGGAAGGTGCTTGTGCGCCAGTATCACCCGGATGTGATGGCATCACGCAAAGCCTCTGAAGCTGAAATTGCCGAGGCTTCGGCCAAAATTTCCCGCATCAATGCCGCATGGGATATGATCAAACGGGACCGGGGCCTTTAACAGGCCTCAGGGTGCGGCATTCACGCAACAATATTGGAAAAATTGACACATCCGTTAAACCGTTGGGCCTGAGCTGCGCTTCTTTTCTGCTCCCCTGCCTTTCATGCAGGGATGACCTGCATTGCGCAGAACGTTTCTCGTGGTAGAGAGGGCAGTAGAAGACTCCTGTCTTATGGTCAGGTTTTAGAGAGTGCGTCACAGGGTGAAGGTAAACGCGGCATGAATTCAGGACGGAACGGTGCACGGCTCCGCCCCCGCAGTCAGGCACATACGGGTCAGACTCGGGTAGGCTCATCGGCCCAGCGCCGTTTTTCCTCACGCGGCTCTGTACTGGTCGCAACCCTTGTCGCCCTGACGGGATGCAGCGCCATCAAGGCCCCTGTACCCAAAGACCCGGACGCCCTTGAGGAATACAAGCAGGCGAATGACCCGTACGAGCCGCTGAACCGCAAAGTCTATAACCTGACCATGACGGTCGATCACTGGGTTCTGCGCCCGGCGGCCAAAGCCTATGTCTGGGCTGTGCCGCGCCCTGTCCGGAATTCTCTGGGCAACATGATCACCACCATGAACGAACCCTCCGTGTTCTTTAACGATGTAGGCGCAGGCAAACCGCGCCGCGCGGGGGATGCGTTCGTGCGGTGGTGCATCAATATGTCCGTCGGCATTGGCGGTCTGATCGACGTCGCCAAAATGGCCGGGTATCCGCATCATGATAATGATGCTGGCATGACGCTCGCCAACTGGGGCATCCCCTCTGGCCCGTATCTGTTCCTGCCCATGGGCCCGTCCTCCTTCCGTGATGGCATCGGCTACGGGATTGATCAGGGCCTGTCCCCCTGGAACTATGTTCCACGCGGCTACGGGCTGATCAGCTTCAACTGGGCCTATAATATGATGGGGGTTGTGCACGGCCGCTCCACGCATCTGGATGAACTGGATGCCCTGCAGCGTGACGCACTGGACCCCTACGCAACCATCCGCAGCGCCTATCAGCAACAGCGGAAGGCGCAGGCCGAGGCGATTAAAAACGATAATCGCGCTACCGTGCCCGCCTGGTACCACTAAAAACAACAAGGATAGCGCCGACATGAAATTTCTTTCCAGCCGTCGCCTTGTGACCGGGGCTCTCGCACTGCTTTGTGCTGGCAGTCTTTCTGTTCTGCCCGCCCGTGCGGCTGAAGGCACACGTCAGTTTATTGAAACTTTCGGCACCAAACTCGTCACAATCGTGAACAGTCAGGTCTCGCTATCAGAAAAAAAGGCCCGCGTTCTGCCGCTGATCCAGCAGGATGTGGATATTGACGCCATTGGCCGCTACTGCCTTGGCCGCTACTGGAAGCTGGCCACGCCGGAACAGCAGAAGCAGTATCTCGGCCTGTTCCATGAAGTGCTGGTTAACGCCATTACCGATAAGCTGGGCGACTATCGTGGCGTCAGCTTCACCATTGGCGCGATCTCCAAATCTGGTGAAGACGATTCTGTTGAGGCGACTCTGATCCGCCCGCAGCAGCCCCCGGCTGCCATGCAGTGGATTGTCAGCCATAACGGCGGCACCCCGAAAGTGGTGGACGTAGTGGGTGAAGGTGCCAGCCTGCGCCTGACGCAGCGTCAGGACTACTCCTCCTACATCGCCCGCAATGGCGGCAATATTGATGCCCTGCTGAGCGCCCTGAAGCGCCAGATCGAGCACCATTCCGCAGCAACGACCAACTAAGGCCATCACTGGCTAATCGGTCGGCTGACACCGATACAAAAAGGGCACCTCCCGGGGTGCCCTTTTTAATGCCTGCGTTCCAGCACGCGCGCCCGTACAAATCCCACAGGCCGCCACGGCCCCGGACGCCTCACCCGGAGGTCAACCGCGCACGCTTTCATAGACCAGCATGGTCTGGCCATCCCGCGGGAAAGTCTCATACACACGCATACCAATCCCGCCCAGAATGGTGCGGGAGGCAAGATTACTCTCCTTGGCGACGGCAATAATCCGCTTTACGCCAGCATCATGCGTAAAGTTGAGGGCCGCGTTGGCAGCCTCCCGCGCAATGCCGCGCCCGCTGGCCCAGGGATACAGCGCAAAGCGTAACCCGAAGCCGCGCCCGTCTGGCCTGTCGTGGATGCCGGTCATGCCCACAAACCGGTCCTGTTCCCGGATGGTGAAAATCCCGACCCTGTGGCAGGCCCAGAAGGCGATATCGTCCGCCATTTCCTGCTCGGCCTTCTGGCGTGTGCACACCCCGCCGAGCATCTGGCCGAACGCGCCGCCATCCGCCTTCAACGCCGCCATATCATCCATATCCCGCCATGTGACGGGTTGCAGCATGAGCCGCCCCGTTCTGACTGAGCGGGCCGTCAGCATGGCAACGCCTGCGCCAGAACGCAGAAACGCCACCGGAGAAGCCCCCGGCAGCGTGTCCTGTTGTTCTGTCCTGAAGGGGCTTCAGATGATGGATGCCGCATCAGACATCCACCCAGCCTGATCAGCGGGAGATTGGCCGGTACCGGATACGGCCCGGTTCCGTAGCATCCGGGCCCAGGCGACGGCGCTTGTCTTCCTCATAAGCCTGGAAGTTCCCTTCAAACCATTCGACGTGAGAATCCCCTTCAAACGCCAGAATATGGGTTGCCAGACGGTCAAGGAACCAGCGGTCATGGGTAATGACCACGGCACAACCGGGGAATTCACCCAGAGCCTCTTCCAGCGCACGCAGGGTATCGACGTCCAGATCGTTGGTCGGTTCATCCAGCAGCAGCACGTTGCTTTCCTGCCGCAGCATCTTGGCCAGATGCACGCGGTTGCGCTCACCACCCGAGAGAATACCAACCTTTTTCTGCTGGTCAGACCCTTTGAAGTTGAACGCACCCACGTAAGCGCGGGAGGGCACAGCCCGTTTACCGAGATAGATCACATCCGTGCCGCCGGAAATTTCTTCCCACACGGTCTTGTTGGGGTCCAGATCATCACGGGACTGGTCAACATAGCCCAGCTTTACGGTCTCGCCGATTTTCAGCTCACCCGCATCCGGCTTTTCTGCGCCGACAATCATCTTGAACAGGGTGGATTTACCGGCACCGTTCGGGCCGATCACCCCCACAATGCCACCCGGCGGCAGCTTGAAGCTGAGATCATCAATCAGCAGACGATCGCCAAAGCCCTTGCTGAGGTGGTCGGCCTCAATCACCGTGCCACCCAGACGCGGGCCGGGAGCAATAACAATGTCCGCCACCCCGTTCTGCTTTTCAGCACTCTGGGCCAGCATTTCCTCATACCGCGCGATACGGGATTTGCTCTTGGCCTGACGCGCCTTGGGGCTGGAGCCAATCCACTCCTGCTCGGCAGCCAGCGCACGCTGGCGGGCACTTTCTTCCTTTTCTTCCTGTGCCAGACGCTTGCGCTTCTGCTCCAGCCAGGAGGAATAGTTGCCTTCAAACGGAATACCGCGCCCGCGCTCGATTTCCAGAATCCAGTTGGTCACATTGTCCAGGAAGTAACGGTCATGGGTAATGACCATCACGGTGCCCGGATAATCGTGCAGCGTCTTTTCCAGCCATGCCACGCTTTCTGCGTCCAGATGGTTGGTCGGTTCGTCCAGCAGCAGAATGTCGGGCTTTTCAATCAGCAGGCGGCACAGCGCCACACGGCGACGTTCCCCGCCGGAGAGCTTGTCCACGGGGCTGTCAGCAGGCGGGCAGCGCAGGGCGTCCAGCGCGATTTCCAGCTTGCGGTCCAGCTCCCAGCCATCGCCTGCGTCAATTTTTTCCTGCAGATCAGCCTGTTCGGCCAGCAGGGTGTTCATTTCCTCATCGCTCATCGGCTCGGCGAAGCGCATGGAAATTTCGTTAAAACGATCGACGGCCTTTTTCAGGTCACCAAAGCCCAGAGCTACGTTCTCGCCAACCGTCAGCTTGGGGTCGAGCTGGGGCTCCTGCTCCAGATAGCCCACGCGTACGCCCTCGGCGGCCCAGGCTTCCCCGCCATATTCCTTATCAATCCCGGCCATGATCTTGAGCAGCGTGGATTTACCCGCGCCGTTCACGCCCAGAACGCCGATTTTCACACCCGGCAGGAAGGACAGCGTAATGCCTTTGAAGACCTCACGCCCACCCGGATAGGACTTGGTCAGGTCCTTCATCACATAGACGTATTGATAAGATGCCATGAGATGACCTCCGTGAAGTGAACTGGTAAGAACCGTCGGATGGACGAGATAAGGCGAAAACGCCTGCGCCCGGCAGGACTTGAACCCGCAACCAAGCCGTTATGAGCGGCCCGCTCTAACCAATTGAGCTACGGGCGCGCAGGCGGCTTCCTGATTACGCAATCACACACATTTGGCAAGGGTGCAGAGCCGGAAAAACCACCCCGACAGCCGTTATCCTGTTACGACTTGGCAAGTTGCAGCGTGACAGATAGGGTCTGCCCATCCGTATTTTTAGTGCTGGAGCAGCCCTTATGGACGTCTCAAAACTTTCCCCCGGCAAAGACGTGCCGTTCGATATCAACGTTGTTATTGAAATCCCGCAGGGATCTTCCGTTAAATACGAGATCGACAAGGAAAGCGGTGCCCTGTTTGTAGACCGCTTCCTGTTTACGCCCATGGCGTACCCGACGGCTTACGGCTTTATCCCCGGCACGCTGGCTGCCGATGGGGACCCGACGGACGCACTGGTGCTGACCCCGACGGACGTGGTGCCCGGCTCCGTGATTCGCGCCCGTCCCATCGGCGTGCTGAAAATGGAAGACGAATCCGGTCAGGACGAAAAAATCATCTGCGTCCCGCATGACAAGATTCACCCGCTGTACAGCAAGGTGCAGACGGTAGACGACCTTCCGGAAATCACCGTGAAAGCAATTGAACACTTCTTTACCCGCTACAAGGATCTGGAACCCGGCAAATGGGTAAAGGTCACCGGCTGGGGCACGAAGGAAGAAGCAGGCGAGTTCATCCGCAGCGCTCTGACAGCAGGCAGCAAATAATCCAGCCTTTCCTCTGGAGGCTTCGCAGCCCGCAGAAGAGGAAAACGGGATTGTTTCAGACCGGAGGCCGCCGACTGGCAGCCTCCGGTTTTTTATGCCTGGAAACATCCCCACCCCACACTCAAGGTGTGAAATATCTTCCTGAAATACAGGATTATCAAAGCGCCACTATGAGGCGAGTCTTCAGGCACCCCGCATCCTGAAAAGACCCGGCTCACCGCATGACGACTCTCCAGCGCCAGACACCACACACCGCCCTGCCCCGGCAGCCCGTGCTGTTTCTGCCGCATGGCGGCGGCCCGTGCTTTTTTATGGACTGGCCGGAAACATGGGACCACATGGCGGCTTTCCTGCGGGGCGTTAGCCAGACGCTCCCGCAAAAACCAGATGCCATTCTGGTGGTCTCCGGACATTGGGAAACAGCGGTTCCAACCGTCACCACGGCTGCCCAGCCACCGCTGATTTATGACTATTACGGCTTTCCACCCCATACCTATCATCTGCGCTACCCCGTGCCGGGCTCTCCGGCGCTGGCGGCACAGGTGCAGGCGTTGCTGACCGCTGCGGGGATTCCCAACGCGGCAGATGCGGAACGCGGGCTGGACCACGGGGTTTTCATCCCCTTCATGCTCGCGTTTGAAGCCGCCGACATCCCGGTTGTGGAACTGTCTCTCCAGAACACACTGGACCCGGCGGCGCATCTGCGCATCGGGCAGGCACTGGCCCCGCTGCGGGACCAGAATGTGCTGCTTGTGGGCACAGGCCTGACGTACCACAATCTGCGTCACTTCATGGGGGAAGATCCGCAATCCAACGCGGCGTCCCACAAATTTGACGCATGGCTTACCGCCGCACTCTGTGCACCGGAAGCCGAACGCACCGCGGCGCTGACACACTGGGAAACCGCTCCCGCTGCCCGCATCTGCCACCCCAGAGAAGAGCATCTGCTCCCCCTGATGGTCGCAGCCGGGGCCGCAGGAGCAGACTCTGGCGTTCAGATCTACCGGGACACCGTGATGGGCAAAGCCCTCTCCGGCTTCCGATTTGGTTAGCCCGCATTCGTTTAACGGGCAGAATTTTCAGAACGCCCTCCCTCTGCCCGCGTTTCTGACCTGCCTTTTCACTCCTTCTTAAAGAAACAGGATCACCATACTCATGCGCACTCTATCATTCGCTTCCGCTTTTTCCGCTCTGGGTCTTGTCGCTGCTCTGTCCACGGCTCAGGCCGCCACCGCCCCGCAGGATGTGCAGGCAGGCACCTATCAGGTTGAAACCTCCCACACGCAGGTCACATTCTCCCTGCTGCATTTCGGCTTTACCGAATATTCCGGCCTTTTTTCCGGGGCGACCGGCTCCCTCACCTACGACCCGGCACATCCGGCCGCTTCAAAACTGAACGTCTCCATCCCGGTTGCAAGCGTGCAGACCACCAGCGCGAAACTGACGGATGAACTGCACGGGGCTGACTGGTTTGACGCCGCCCGCTACCCGGCAGCCACGTTCGTGTCCACCAAAGTCGTCCCGACCAGCGCTGGCACAGCCGATGTGACGGGCAACTTCACGCTGCACGGCATCACAAAGCCCCTCACCCTGCACGTGCGTTACGTCGGTGCTGGTATTAACCCGATGGATAAAGCCTACACCGTTGGCTTTCAGGCGACCGGCACCCTGAAACGCAGCGCCTTTGGCGTAAAAACCTACGTGCCGATGGTGGGGGATGACGTTACCCTCTCCATCGCTGGTGCGTTTGAAAAACAGAACTGAGGCTCACCCCCCCTCTGCACCCGTGCAGACCGGAGGCTTCCAAAATGGAGGCCTCCATCCAACTCTCCTCCCTAAAAACATAAAGCCTCCAATATGTTATGGAGGATCAGCGTCTCCTACAGCGGGCAGACACAGGGCCTGCAAAAAAAATTTCATAATGCGTTATTTTTTTCGTGATGCCCGGTTGTCAAAGCTGAAAACATCGCTATAAGACGCGACATACCGACGCACACTACGAGTGAGCGTCTGGATTGCGGGTGTAGCTCAGTTGGTTAGAGCGCCGGCCTGTCACGCCGGAGGTCGCGGGTTCGAGCCCCGTCACTCGCGCCACTTTCCTTTAAAAATTCGTTTTCAAGAAAGTGGCGCGTGCCCCTCACGCTCCCATTGCGACTTCCCCAAAACAAATCCGATACGACGTTGATTTTCGCACTCACGCGGAATCGTCACAGCGCTCTTGCAGGTCCAGCCCAACGCAGGCCGTTCCTGATTTTCCTTACAAAAAAATCCGGCCCCCGCGGGTTTGGACACCCCACAGAAGCCGGACCTGAAACGCCGCATTCAGGGCATGCGGCCAGCCTGATCTGGAGAAGGGCGTTAGTCGCCGAGCGCTTCCGCAGCTTCCAGCGTAACCGCCACAGCATGGACCGTGGAGGCAACACGCACCGCAGTCTGCACAGCTTCGGCTCCAAGAGCATCCCGCACAATCTTTTCATGACTGGTCACGCACAGACCACACCCATTGATTGCGGACACAGCGAGAGACCACAGCTCGAAATCTATTTTTTCCACACCGGGGCGACCAATAACGCTCATGCGCAGTTGCGCAGGCATTTTCTCATAGTCACCGCCCGCCATGTGCACAAAGCGGTAGTAGATATTGTTCATGCCCATAATGGCTGCGGCAGATTTGGCAGCACTGAGCGCTTCGGGCGTCAGCTTATCGGCAAATTCAGCAACAATCGCCTTCGTCACCGCATCATTGCGGGAGGCAATGGCGGACGCCACAAATGTTCCGGCAAGCTGCTGGGGTGTGAGGGCCACATCATTCGCAAGAGACCCGAGATTCAGCCTCAGATCCTTTGCATAATCGGGAATACGATCCTTCAGAGCATCGATCGACATCAGTTTATCCGTATGAAAAGGGGAGGAATGGCGCTCTTGCGCGCCGCAGACGGGCTGAACCCGGTCTGGGGAAGAGACCGTCTGACCCGACGGGACAGCACCGCGGGACGCCCCAAACGGAACGCCCTTAGGGCCAGACGGAAGCCGTCAGGATCAGACTTTGATAAAGTCGTCGCCCTTTTTCCAGTTACAGGGGCACAGCTCATCGCTCTGCAGCCCGTCCAGAATACGCACGATTTCCTGCGGGTTACGGCCAACGGACAGATCGTTGACAGAGACGTGACGGATCACACCCTGCGGGTCCACAACAAAGGTCGCGCGCAGTGCAACGCCTGCCTCTTTGTGCATGACACCCGTACCTTCGGTCAGCTCGCGCTTGATGTCAGCCAGCATTGCAATAGGCAGATCTTTCAGATCGGCATTGTGCAGGCGCCAGTTGAGGTGCACGAATTCGCTGTCGATGGACACGCCGTACACAACGGCATCACGGTCAGCAAACTCTTTGGACAGTTTGCCAAATGCCACGATTTCCGTCGGGCAGACAAACGTGAAGTCTTTCGGCCAGAAGAAGACAATTTTCCACTTCCCAGCGTCGGACTTGTCAGAAATCTGGACGAAATCGCCCTTAAGGCCTTCGGGGCCACCGGGAACGGCGGTCAGATCAAAGCTCGGAAACTTATCGCCAACGGTCAGCATAAGCTTGCTCCTTCTTGGGTTGCTTAACAGCTCCGACGGCACACAACACCGTCGTCGGGCATTATCTATGGCGCGGCGCGTCCATTCATGCCAATGAATATTTTATATCAAAACAATCGGAATGATCGATTACCCCTGCAAGGGTGTTTCAAAAATAAGATCACCCCAGACATGCTTTAACAGCCCTTGAAAAGACCGAGGTTCCACCGTGCTTCCCCTCCCCTCCGCCCAGCAACTGCGCTACCTGATCGCACTGTCTGAACTGCGCCACTTCGGGCGGGCGGCAGCGGCCTGCGCGGTCACGCAATCCACCCTGTCCGCAGGCATTATGGCGCTGGAACGCCAGCTCGACTCCCAGTTGCTGGACCGCACGGTTGGCAAAAAGGTTGTGTTCACGCCGCTGGGGCATGAAATCGCCCTCAAGGGGCGGCAGGCGCTGGAAGCACTGGAAGCCGTCCCGCAGCTTGCTGTTGCCGCACGAACCCCGCTGACCGGCCCCCTGCGGCTGGGGGTGATCCCGACCATCGGCCCGTTCCTGATAGAACCGCTGGTCAAAATCATCCGCACGCGCTTCCCGCAACTCACCCTGTCCATTGCGGAAGACACAACCGAGCACCTGCTGGAAAAACTGGGGATCGGGCGGCTGGATATGCTGGTTCTGGCCATGCCCTGCCTGTGTGACACAGCGGAGACCATGCCCCTCTGGCGTGACCCGTTTCACGTTATCATGCCCGAGGACCATCCTCTGGCGCGACTGAACCATGTGCCCGTGGAACGGCTGGCGGACCAGCGCATGATTATGATGGAAGATGGCCACTGCCTGCGGGAGCAGACACTCGCGGTCTGCCGTCAGGGCCGGGAATGGCACGGCACGGAAGGGGAGAGCGACTCCACCTTCTCCGCCACATCCCTGCACACCATGGCGGAAATGGTCGGGCTGGGGCTTGGTATTGGCGTGATGCCGCTTCTGGCGCTGGAAGGCGGGATTCTGCGCGGACATCCGGTGATCAGCCGCCCGCTGTCCGGCGGCCCGGTGTGGCGGACTATCGGGCTGGGCTGGCGGCCCCGTTCCCCCCGCTCGGACGATTTCAGAACACTGGCCAGCGCCTTTTCCAGCCTGGCGCCCCACCCGGCACCGCTTCAGGACTGACGGAGTATTTGAACAGACACATGAGTTTGCTGTAAAATCGCACCGGAACAAAACAATTTGTGGCCCTTTTCCGTGGAAAACATTGACTCGTACTGGCGGGGCCGGTATGTGCCGACACACCTTATTTCAATTCTTGAGCATCGGCGGAGAAAAGCGGGCCATGAAAATCAGAAACAGCCTGAAATCAGCCAAGGTGCGCGATAAAGATTGCCGTGTCGTACGGCGTCGCGGCCGGGTTTATGTCATCAACAAGAAGAACCCGCGCATGAAGGCTCGTCAGGGCTGATTTATGCAGGGTCCGGCCTTTCCCGGCTGGCTTCTGGCGCATGATATGCGTGCAACCCGCTTTTCCGGTTTTCGGAGAAGCGGGTTTTTGCGTTCTGGCGCTCTGATCACTCTCAGCCTGCTGACAAGCCTCTCCCCCGCCGGACTGGCCCGCGCACAGACTCAGCAGACCCTCCCCGGACAGGCAGGGCACCCGCACGGCAAAGCGCCGTCTGCGCCACACGCTACCCAGACCGCACCGGCTCAGACTACACCACCGTCGCCCTCTGCCTCCCCGACGCTCAGGACGCCACCTTCCCCCAGCTCTCCAGCTGCATCGCCCCAAACATCTGCCGTCTCTCCAACGGGCGACCCGGCCACCTCTGCACCATCAGGGACAAAAACCCCCTCCGCCACGCCCCATAAAAAGCTGACACGCCCCCAGCAGATTGCAGCTCTTGCCGACCAGCTTGCTCAGGCAAAAACGCCAGAAGATGCGCAGGCGCTGGAAGACCGTCTGGAATCATTACGTGCCGCCGGACTATCCCCCACCACGCAGCTCCTGCTGCGCCGGGCGCAGAAAGATAGTCAGGCCGACAAACCGGATGAGGCCGTGGACGATCTGAGCGACGCACTGGCGCTCCAGCCAGACAGCGCCATTCTGTGGCGCACACGCGCTCAGACACGTCTTGCCGCGGGCGATTTCAACGCCGCAGTGACCGATCTGGGAGAAGCCCTGCAACGCGACGGGCGGGACGCCAAAAGCTGGGGTTTGCTTTCTACTGTGGAAGAGCAGCGGAAAGACGGCCCGGCAGCGCTCAAAGCCTGGCAGAAGGTGCTGGAGCTCAACCCGATGGCGGATAAAAATCACAAGCGTCTGGATGCCCTGCACATCAAAGCGTTCGGGCAACCCACGTAAGGCTGCCCGCAAACACGCTTACGCCTGCCGGTTTTCAATCAGGCTTTTACGGATTGCGCGGCCCCGCTGAATACGGTCCACAATATAGTCCTCATCGCCCCAGCGGATCGCGCGCGCCATGGCCTGTGCGTCTTCCATAAAGCGCGCCAGCATTTCCAGCAGCGCCTCACGGTTGGACAGAAACACATCCCGCCACATGATGGGGTCTGACGCGGCAATACGGGTAAAATCCCGGAAGCCGGATGCAGCAAAATCCAGTACTTCAGACCGTGTTTCGTCCGCCAGATCATCCGCCGTGCCGCAGATGGTAAAGGCCAGAAGATGCGGCAGATGGCTGACAATTGCGCAAACACGGTCATGGTGAGCAGGCGTCATTTCCCGCAGACGGGCCCCGCAGCGCTCCCACAAGGCGCGCACAGCACTCAATGCTTCAGGCGACGTTCCGTCCAGAGGCGTCAGCAGACACCAGCGATCTTCAAACAGGGTCGCAAACCCGGCATCCGGCCCGGAATATTCCGTGCCCGCCATAGGGTGCGCGGGCACATAGGCCACATCCGGACGCAGGAACGGGCTGATGGCCTCAATAACAGATACTTTGGTTGAGCCAACTTCCGTCAGCACAGCGCCGGGCCGCATGGCAGGCAGCACCTGTGCCGCCACCGGCCCCATAGCCCCCACCGGCACACAGAGCATGACGCAATCCGCCAGAGCCGCGGCCTCGGCGGCATCCGCCATCACGCGGTCTGCAATCCCCAGCTCTTCCACCCGTGCCCGCACCTCTGGTGAGACATCGACGGCAATCAGGGTCCGGGCCAGCGTGCCCTTCTGCTGCGCCCGCCGGAGCACGGAAGAGCCGATCAGCCCCGGTCCAACCACAACGAGCGTCTCAAACACCGGGGTTACAGTCTCTGCTGCCGCCCGGGCCTCCGGGCCTGAAGAGTCAGACACAGAAGCCTCAGAAAGAGTTGAAGACACGCTCAGGAATCCTTCACCACAGTCGGAACGGGGCCATAGCTGACATCAGCCGGGGCTTTGATCACCGGCTTGCGCAGGCCACGCATTTCCATAATCTGCCATAGCAGCAGGACCGGAATACCAATGGCCAGTTCCCGCCCGCGCCGCAACAGGGACAAACCCAGAGAAACGGACGAATCAATCCCGAACGCATGACCCAGCGCCATATAGGCCCCTTCCTGCACGCCCAGACTGCCCGGCACCAGAAAGCCCAGAGACATGACGGCACAGGTCACCCCTTCAATCGCCACGGCATTGGGGAGGGTGAGGGTGGCGCCCAGCATGTTGGCTGTCATCCACAACATGGCGGCACTCCCCAGCCAGCCCAGCAGATGATAGCAGGCGGACAGGCAGATCCGGCCTGGGCGGCTCCAGATGGCTTCCATCCGCTCCTGCAGACTGTCGGCGCCGTTCAGCATGCTGTCATGCCACTGGGAGGCCAGACTACGGGTAAACATGGTGCCAAATTTGCGGAAAATGCTGCCGCCATGCTGCTGCGTCCAGATGAACCCGGCCGTCCCGGCCATCAGAAATACCGCGCCGATACTCACCGGCACGACAAACGGGCTGGACCGCTGATGGGCTACCAGAAAAGCGACGGCCAGCAGCACAAAGGCAACCTGCCCCATGACTTCCGTCGTAATATCCACCAGATTGGCGCTGGCGGCTTCTGGCCAGTCAATCTGGCGGGACTCCCGGCCATGCAGCCCGTGGCCTGAGCACGTCGCGCGGATACCAATCACGATGCCACCAAGCTGGGAGAACGGCAGGCAGGTGGCCGCGGCATCACGCACCATCCGCGCGCCCAGAAGGCGGAGATAGCCGATTTCCGGCAGAGCCGCGTGCCAGGCCAGCCCCAGCACGCCATTTACGACAAGCTGGCAGCATACCATGAGGAGGAAGCCGCCCAGACCAATACGCATGACAGCATGCACCACGGAGCCAGCACCGCTCCACGCAACCGCCGCCGTAATGGCAACCAGACCCAGTAAAGTCAGAAAAATCGTAAGCTTCTTCAAGGCCTAAGCTCTACCTGCCCGAGATGCCCCCCTGGGCCTCCCTGCTCCCTGGCGTAGAACACCTGACCAGAGGGGCTGAATTCATGAGTGATCCGACCACTTACACCAGCCCGGGGTCTGGCGCCACCTTGGGGGGCAGGATAAAGAAACAAACCAGCCGTTCGGGTTTCACACCCTTCTGTTTCTTATACCCTTTATGGGAGCGCACTTTATATGACCGCCCATACGCTCGTCACCGGCGCGACAGGTTTTGTCGGGTCTGCCGTTGCCCGCACGCTGCTTGAACGCGGGCACACGCTGAGACTCATGGTGCGCGAGGGCAGTGACCGGCGCAATATTGCGGATATTCCGGCAGAACTGGTGGAGGGTGACCTCTCCCGCCCCGATACCTTTGCCCGTGCGGTGGAAGGCTGCCGTTACGTGTTCCATGTCGCGGCGGACTACCGGCTGTGGGTGCCCGACCCCGCCCCGATGATGACGGCCAACGTGGAAGGCACGCGCCTGCTGATGCTGGCCGCCCAGAAGGCCGGGGTGGAACGGATTGTTTACTGCTCCTCCGTCGCGGCCCTCGGCCTGATTGGTGACGGCACCGAGTCTGATGAAGCGACTCCGGTGCATGAACACGGGGTGATCGGCATTTACAAACGCTCCAAATACCGGGCCGAGCAGGAAGTGCTGCAACTGGTAAAGGAGCAGGGGCTGCCCGCCGTGATCGTCAATCCGTCCACGCCGGTTGGCCCGCGGGATATCAAACCCACCCCCACAGGGCAGATGATTCTGGACTGCGCCGCTGGCCGCATGCCCGCTTACGTGGATACCGGCGTGAATATCGTGCATGTCGATGATGTGGCGGAAGGCCACGCGCTGGCGCTGGAACGCGGCACCATCGGGGAGAAATATATTCTGGGCGGGGAAAACTTCCTGCTGCGGGACCTGTTCGCCATGGTCTCGGAAATTGCCCATGTGCCCCCGCCGCGCATCAGCCTGCCGCAGGAGGTTATCTGGCCGGTGGCAGTTGCTTCCGAGTGGCTGTCCCGCTCCTTTGGCTTTTCCCCCCGCGTCACGCGGGAGATGCTGGCTATGTCCCGCAAGAAGATGTTCTTCTCCTCGGACAAGGCCATCCGGGATCTGGGCTACAGCCCCCGCCCCGCCCGGCAGGCCGTTGAGGACGCCATCACATGGTTCCGTAACAACGGTATGCTGAAATAAGGGGGCGGGATGATGCTGTTTGGTCTGGCTGTTCTCTCAGCACTCATCTGGTTTGGCCTTATTTTTTTCCACGGGTGGTTCTGGCAGGCAGGCCCCATCCTGCGCCCGGAGCCCCTTGGCACAAGCCCGGCAGACATTATGCCGGATGTGACGGTTGTGATCCCTGCGCGGGATGAAGCCGAGTCCATTGAGGTCGCTCTTTCCTCCCTGCTCACGCAGGACTATGCCGGTCGCCTCTCCCTTATTCTGGTGAATGACCGGAGTGAGGATGGCACAGGCGCTCTGGCCCGCGCCCTGCCCGACCCCAAGGGCCGCCTGACAGTGCTGGACGGCGCGGACCCGGAATCGGGCTGGAGCGGGAAACTCTGGGCTGTGGCTCAGGGTGTGGCGGAAGCCCGCCGCCAGCAGGACGCCAACAGCGGCTATATTCTGCTCACCGATGCCGATATCGTGCATGCGCCCGAACATATTTCCACACTGGTTGCCAAGGCACAGACAGACAGGCTCCATATGGTGTCTGAAATGGTGGAACTTCAGTGTGAAAGTCTGGCGGAGCGCGCGCTGGTGCCCGCTTTCGTCTTCTTCTTTGCGCTGCTTTACCCCTTCGCGCAGGTAAACAACCCCAAAAGCCGCACGGCCGGGGCTGCTGGCGGCACCATTCTGATCCGGCGGGACATGCTGGCGGAAATTGGCTGGATTGACGCTCTCAAAGGCGCGCTGATTGATGACTGCACATTGGCAACCTGCGTCAAACAGGCCGGAGGCCGCCTCTATCTTGGCCATTCCTGTCTGGCCCGCTCCATCCGCCCCTATCCCCACGCCGTTGATGTCTGGCGGATGATTGCCCGCACGGCCTTTGTGCAACTGCGCTATTCCCCGCTGTTTCTGGTGCTGACGGTTCTGGCCATGGGCGTCGTCTGGATTGCGCCGGGGCTGATTGCGCTCTTTGGGCACGGGCTGACCCGATGGATCGGTCTCGGGACATGGCTGGTCTCAACAGGGTCTTTTGTGCCCACGCTCCGGCGCTTCCGCCTCTCTCCCCTCTGGGCCCTGACGCTGCCTTTCGTGGCGATTTTCTATACGGCGGCCACGATCGGTTCCGCCGTCAATCACTATCGGGGCCGGGGTGTTGTCTGGAAAAACCGGGCCTATACGGAGGCCATCCCAAATGATGGCCGCGCCACACCCTCTGCCACATCTGCCACCACATCCCCCTCTGGCGCCGCAGCGCCGGAACAGGTCCAGACGGCGCAGGTTCCGGGTGGCCGGGGTTAGGGCCTGACCCATGCCCGGACCTGTGGGGAGTAGGCACACCGGAAGAGAGCGTGTAAAGCTCCCGCCTATGCTTCTTTCTTTCTCATTGCAGAGCCTGACATGACTGATACCGCCTCCGTCTGGGGAAGAGACGATGTGTCTTCCGGCAAAGGTGCGTCTGACGAGAATTTTCCCGTCGGCTCCCTTCTGCTCAGCAAGGCTCTGCGCCCGCATGTGCATGCCTATTACGACTATGCGCGCGTTATTGATGATATCGCGGACTGTGAGACGCTGAGCGCGGACGAGAAGATTGGCCGCCTGAACGCCATGGAAGAGGTTCTTCTGGGCACGCGTGACCCGATCCCCCGCGCGGACGCCATGAGTGCGGCCCGGCTGCGGGCCTCTCTGCTCAAAACAGGTGTGCCGTTTGAAACCGCGACCGACCTGCTGATTGCCTTCAGGGATGATTCCCGTGGCACGCCCTGCACCTCATGGGCCGATCTGCTGCATTATTGCCGCTATTCCGCCAACCCGGTCGGGCGGTTTCTGCTGCATCTGCACGGGGAAATACCGCAGACCTTTGCTGCATCTGATGCCCTGTGCACGTCCCTCCAGATTCTCAACCATTTGCAGGACTGCCAGAAAGACCTCCAGCGCCTGCACCGCTGCTACATGCCGGAAGACCTGATGGCGCAGGCAGGGGCCACGCAGGATGATCTGCTGGCCGGACGCGCCTCCCCCAACGTGCGCCGGGTGTTTAACACCCTGCTGGACGGGGTAGATGCGCTGAACCGGGAGGCCGCCACCCTGCCCGGACTGGTGCGGGACCGGCGCTTCCGTATGGAATGTGCCGCCATTGTCAGTCTGGCGCACCGGCTGACACGGCGGCTGCGGCGGGAAGACCCTCTGGCAGGCCGCGTGGCGCTGAAGCGCCCGGATCTCATGTATGCAGCCGGTGCGGCTCTGCGGGCATGGTCCTGAGCTTTCAGAAAGTCCGCAGGTCTGCAAAAAGAGCCGGATATGACGATTTCATGAACAAACAGGTGAAAAGCGCGTGACAGCTCAAGACATCCAGACGCATGACGAGCCAACCCCCCTCGGGTGTGACCCCGCGGATCTGGCTTGGGTGGAAAGCACGGTAAAGCAGGCCGGGACGTCCTTTGCCGCTGGCATGCGTATCCTGCCGCCCATGCGCCGCTATGGCATGTATGCCATCTACGCCTTCTGCCGCGTGGTGGATGATATTGCAGATGGGTATGAGCCCATGCCTGAGCGCAAAGCCGCACTGGACGCCTGGCATCAGCGTATTGTTGGCCTGTATGACCACGGCACGACGCAGGACCCGCTAGACCGCGTTCTGCTGGCCGCCATCCATTTCTTCGCCCTGCGGCAGGAAGACTTTCACGCCATTATTGATGGCATGATGATGGATGCGGAAAACACCATTGTCGCCCCTGATGAAAAAACGCTGGACCTGTATTGTGACCGCGTGGCCTCCGCCGTGGGCCGCCTGTCCGTGCGCATTTTCGGGGACAGCACGGAAGAGGCTGACAAGGTGGCCTACCATCTGGGCCGCGCCCTGCAACTGACCAACATCCTGCGGGATATTGCGGAAGACGCGGCCCGTGGCCGCCTTTACCTGCCGGGGGACCTGCTGGACCGCTTCCATGTGCCGCATGACCCCATCAAGGCGCTTTCCGCCCCCGGCCTGCAGGGTGTGGCCGGTATCCTGTCCGTGCGGGCGCTGGACCATTTCCGCAAAGCGTTTATCGCCATGCAGGCCTGCCGCCCCAAAGCCATGTTCCCGGCACGGATTATGGGCGCAAGCTATGAGGGCGTTCTGATTGCCCTGCGCAAGCGCGGCTGGTCCGCCGCCGCCCTGCATGACCGCCCGAAGACGTCAGCCCTGACCAAGGTGTACTGGCTGACGCGCTCCTACCTCCCCTGATCCTGAAAGAGACCGACGGCATGGCAGCATCTGTGCACATTATTGGCGGTGGCGTGGCTGGACTGGCCGCCGCTGTGGAAGTGGCCGGTTCCGGCCGCCGCGTTATTGTGCATGAAGCAGGCCGCGCCTGTGGCGGGCGTGCCCGGTCTTATGAGGACAAACAGCTTGGATGCCGCATTGATAACGGCAACCATCTGCTGCTGTCCGCCAACAAGACCGTCTTCCGCTATCTGGCCATGACGGGCGGGACCGATACCCTGACCGGCCCCGGCATCCCCATTTTCCCATTTGTGGATCTGGCCGAAGGTGCCCGCTGGACGCTGGACCTTTCCCGCGGGCGCATGCCCTGGTGGGTTTTCCAGCCGCACCGGCGCGTGCCGGATATGCGGGTGGTGGAACTCCGCAGCCTGCAAAAACTGATGCAGGCCGGGGAGGATGAAAAGGTTGCCGACTGCCTGCTACCCGGCGCACTCAGCCGCCGCCTGCTGGAACCGTTCGCCATTTCCGCGCTCAATACATCCTGTGAAACCGGCAGCGCCGCGCTGCTGGGTGCGGTGGTAAAAGAGTCCCTCTCCCTTGGCGGCAAGGCCTGCGTGCCGTGGTTCCCGAAGGACGGGCTTTCTGAAACACTGGTAGACCCGGCACTGGCGCATCTGTCCATCCTGCATGCAGAAGTCCGCACCCAGAGCCGCATCAGCGCGCTGGAAGTCAGCCGTGGGCGTGTGACCGGCCTGCACAGTCCGGAAGGTCTTATCCCGCTCACGGAAGAAGACACGCTGATTCTGGCCGTCCCGGCTCCCGTGGCGGAAGGCCTGCTGGCCCCGCACCTGCCGGGTTTTCAGGCTCCCAACGCGTTTGAAAGTATTCTGAACCTGCATTTCCGTATGGACACCACACCGCGTGCGCTGGGGTCCTTCGCCAGAGCGGGCTTTATGGGGCTGGTTGGCAGTATTGCGGAATGGGTGTTCCTGCGGGGCGATATTCTCTCCGTCACGGTCAGTGCGGCCAACCGTTTTGCGGAGCAGGACCCGGATGATCTGGCCCGCACTATCTGGCACGATGTGCGCCGCGCGTGTGACCCTGTACTGAAAGAGCCTCTGCCCGCCACACCACCGCACCAGCGCGTCGTGTGGGAAAAACGCGCAACATTTGCCGCTACCCCGGAACAGAACCGCCTGCGCCCCGGCCCGGCCACGCCGCTGATCAACCTCGCTCTGGCCGGGGACTGGACGGCAACCGGACTCCCCGCCACACTTGAAGGCGCCATGAGATCAGGCGTGAAGGCCGTGCACACGCTCGGCCTGCGTCGTTCTTAAAAAAACAAGACGCCAGTAAAAAGGAACATCCCGTATGGCCGCTGATGGCAGCGCACGCCCCAAACCCCCGTTTTCCGGGGAAGATCTGGCTGGGAAGGATCTGACCAGTGATGATCTGGAGCGTGTGGTCAGACAGGCTCATGCCGCCTTAGAGCAGCACCAGCAGGGTGACGGACACTGGGTGTATGAGCTGGAAGCGGATGCCAGCATCCCGGCGGAATATGTCCTTCTGGAACATTATCTGGACCGGATTGATGAGGCACTGGAGCAGAAAATTGCCGTCTATCTGCGCCGGACGCAAAGTGCCGAGCATGGTGGCTGGGCGCTGTACCATAACGGTGGGTTCAATCTCTCCTCCTCCGTCAAAGCCTATTTCGCGCTGAAAGCGACCGGGGAGGATATTAACGCCCCGCACATGCGCCGCGCGCGGGAAGCCATTCTGGACCACGGCGGGGCCGAACGGAGCAATGTGTTCACCCGCATCCAGCTTGCCCTGTTCGGGGATGTACCCTGGCGGGCCACGCCGGTCATGCCTGCGGAGCTGATGCTGCTGCCGCGCAAGGCATTTTTCTCCGTCTGGAACATGTCCTACTGGTCCCGCTCGGTGATTGCGCCATTGCTGGTGCTTGCGGCTCTGCGCCCCATTGCCGTCAATCCGCGCCAGATCCACATCCGGGAACTGTTTGTCACCGCGCCGGAGCGCGTCACGGACTGGATTCGTGGCCCGTATCACTCCGTCTGGGGCCGGATCTTCAAAGGGCTGGACAGCGTTCTGAGGCCTGCGGTGCGCCTTATTCCCTCCGCCACGCATGAAAAAGCCCTCAAGGCCGCCATGGACTTCATTGAACCCCGCCTGAATGGCAAAGATGGTCTGGGAGCAATCTACCCGGCCATGGCCAATGTCGTCATGATGTACCGCGCCCTCGGCGTGCCGGATACGGACCCGCGCGCCGTAACCGCATGGGAGGCTGTGCAGGGCCTGCTGGTCCATAAAGAGGACGAGGCATATTGCCAGCCCTGCGTCTCCCCCATCTGGGACACCGGGCTTTCCGGCCACGCCCTGCTGGAAGCTGCCTCTGGCCCCAGCGGCATTGCCCCGCAGGAAACACTGGAAAGCCTGCGCAAAGCCAGCATCTGGCTGCGCGAGAAGCAGATTCTGGACGTCAAAGGCGACTGGGCCATCAATAAGCCGGATCTGGTGCCCGGTGGCTGGGCCTTCCAGTACGGGAACGACTATTACCCGGACGTGGATGATACCGCCGTAGTGGGCATGCTGCTACACCGTGAGGGTGACCCGGCCAGTGCGGAGGCCATCGCGCGGGCCCGCCAGTGGATTCTCGGCATGCAGAGCCGCGACGGGGGCTGGGGTGCCTTTGATATTGATAATAACAAAGAGCTGCTGAACCACATTCCGTTCTCGGACCACGGAGCCCTTCTGGACCCGCCAACAGCCGATGTTACGGCGCGGTGCATTTCCTTTCTGGCCCAGCTTGGCCATGTGGAAGACCGCCCGGTGATTGAGCGCGCCTTGACATACCTGCGTCAGGAACAGGAAGCCGACGGCTCATGGTTTGGCCGCTGGGGTACCAACTATATTTACGGCACATGGTCCGCGCTGTGTGCGTTTAACGCAGCTGGTGTCTCGCATGATGATGATGCTGTGGTGAAGGCCGTGGAATGGCTCCGCGCCGTCCAGCGCCCGGACGGGGGCTGGGGGGAAGGCTGTGAGTCTTATGAAGGCGGCAGCCACGGCACCTACCGGGAAAGTCTGCCCTCCCAGACCGCATGGGCGCTGCTTGGCCTGATGGCCGCTGGCCGGAGGGATGATCCGGCGGTAACACGCGGCATCCACTGGCTCGCCGCGCAGCAGGATGCCAGCGGGGAATGGCAGGAAGACCCGTATAACGCTGTCGGCTTCCCCAAAGTCTTTTACCTCCGCTACCACGGGTACAGGCAGTTTTTCCCGCTGATGGCGCTGGCCCGTTACCGCAATCTGGAAAGCAGCAACACACGCCGCGTTGCTTTTGGGTTCTGAAAACCATGACACGTTCCACACAGGTTGCCCCCGGCCGCCCCGGTATTCTTGTTGGCCTGAAGGCCGAATCCAGACTGATCCGGCAGGTCTTTCCGCATGCCGCCATTGCCGCCAGCGGGGCCACGCGCACCGGCGCGCAGCGCGAAGCCGCAAGACTGGCCGCCTGCGGGGCAGACTGTCTCCTCTCCTTCGGGCTGGCCGCCGGACTGGACCCGGCCTTCCCGCCCGGCACCCTGATTGTGCCGGAGCGTGTGATGGCATGGGGCACCCCCTATGTGTGTGACCCGACACTGCGGCACATTCTTGGCGCAGGGCAACCAGATGTGCAGGGGAAATCGCTTCTGCATAGTGACACGGTTGTTCTGGATGCGGCTGAAAAAGCGCGCCTGTTTGCCGCAAGCCAGTGTACGGCTCTGGATATGGAAAGCGGTTTTCTGGCCCGCGCGGCGGAAGAGGCCGGGCTGCCATTTGCCGTGCTGCGCGTGGTGTGTGACCCGGCTGGCCGGTCTCTGCCGCCTGTTGCCGGCACAGTTCTCTCACCCGATGGCGGGCTGAATATCCCGGCTCTGCTCGGTTCTCTTCTGCGGCATCCCGGGCAGATTTCCGGCCTGATCGGCCTTGGCAAAGATGCCGGACGCGCCCGCACCGCCATGCTGACTTTTCTGGAGCAGCAGCGCACCCGCCCCGCTTTTGCACGGTTTGCAAACTAAAAGCATATCCAAGCTTTTTCTCTAATTCACGCCCCTGATGCCGGCCCGCATCAGGGGTGTTTTTTTACGCGCTCTCTTTGCCTCTCAGATGTTGTCATATCGTAATATATGCCCTAGCATTACGAAATGAGAACAATCTGATCCTGTCATGATTGTTCTCTGTCACATGCTGGGTCACATGCTGGTTCTGCCATGCGGACTGATTGTTTTTTGAGATCATCTCGGGATTACCTGATGCCACACGCTCATCCGCCCACCGCACCGACGCGCCGGCAACTTCTGACCCGCATCGGCACTCTGGCTGGCAGCGCCGCGCTGTATCAGGCCATGACGACTTTTGGTCACGCCATGGGGACAGACTTCCGTGGGCCGCCTCAACTTGCAGGAGCCAAACGCGGCACGCGTGTGCTGGTGCTCGGCTCCGGCCTGTCCGGCATGCTTTCCGCTTACGAACTGCGGAAAGCTGGCTACAACGTCCAGATTCTGGAATTTCAGAGCCGCAGCGGCGGCCGCAACATCAGCCTGCGCGGCGGAGATACCATCAAGGAACTTGGGGGAGCCACGCAACAGGTTGGCTTCGCCCCCGGCAACTATATCAACCCCGGCCCATGGCGTATCCCGTACCATCATCAGGGCCTGCTGCATTATTGCCGGGAATTTGGTGTGCAGCTCGAACCCTTTATCGAGCTGAACCACAATAGCTGGCTCCATTCCAGCGGCAGCTTTGGTGGCAAGGCCGTGCGGTATCGGGAGCTGGCCTCGGACTTTAACGGCTTTACGGCGGAACTGCTGGCCAAGGCGATTGATCAGCACAAGCTGGATGATGTTGTCTCGGACGATGAACGCGCTCACATCCGTCAGGCCATGAAATCCTGGGGGGCCCTGAACAAGGACATGGCCTACACCAAAGGCAATACCAGCTCCCTGCGCCGCGGTTTTGAAAAACCGCAGGGCGGTGGTGTGGATGGTGCCCCCGTCCCGTCCGACCTCTTTGCCCGTAAGGATGTCATGCAGTCCGGCCTGTGGAACTGGATGGCCTTTCATGAACGTCTGGACATGCAGACCACCATGTTCCAGCCCGTCGGCGGGATGGACCAGATCGGCAAAGGCTTCACCCGGCAGGTGAAAGACCTCATCACGCTGAACTGCAAGGTCTCTTCCATCCATCAGGATGACCACGGCGTGACTGTCACCTACACAGACACCGCTCACGGCAACGCCGTACGGCAGGCACAGGCGGATTACTGCGTCTGCACAATTCCGCTTTCCGTGCTCTCTCAGCTTGATGTGCAGGTTACGGACAGCATGAAGGCCGCCATTGCCGCCGTGCCCTATGCGTCTTCTGTTAAAATGGGCATGGAGTTCAAACGCCGGTTCTGGGAGGAAGATGACCAGATTTACGGCGGTATCAGCTTTACCGATCAGCAGATCAGCCAGATTTCCTACCCCAGCCACGGCATTTTCTCAAAAGGTCCGGCTGTCCTGCTCGGCGGTTACATGTTCGGCCCTGCCGCGTATGACTTTGCTGGCATGACGCCGGACCAGCGAATTCAGCGCGCACTGGATCAGGGCACGGCCATTCATCCGCAATATCGCAAGGAATTCTCAAACGGTATCAGCATGGCCTGGAGCCGCGTGCCCTGGACGCTCGGCTGCTGCTCCATGTGGACGGAAGAAGCCCGGAAAACCCATTACAAAACACTCTGCACCGTGGATAACCGCCTCGTGCTGGCCGGGGAACACGCCTCTTACGTCGGCTGCTGGCAGGAAGGCGCCATTCTGTCCGCTCTGGATGCTGTCACCCGTCTGCACAAACGCGCGCTGGGAGCTGCCTGATGCGTTATTTTCCGCTTATCTCCTCCCTCTGCCTCACCGCTGGCCTGCTTGCTGGTGCTCTGGCCCCCGGTGCCGCCCATGCGGACAGCGCCAGCGCCGTTGCCGGTAAAATGCAGCCCCTGCCGGATGGCGAGGCCATTTACCGGCACATCTGCCAGAGCTGCCACATGCCGGACGGCAAAGGCGCTGTAGGAGCCGGGGCACAGTTCCCGGCTCTGGCTGGCAACCCCAAGCTGAAAAGCGCGCAATATCCCGCCTATGTCGTGCTGAACGGCTTTGGCGGCATGCCCTGGTTTGCAGGCCTGCTGGATGATCAGCAGGTTGCCAACGTGGTCAATTACGTTCGCACACATTTTGGAAACCATTATACTGACGCCCTGAAACCGGAAGACGTTTCCGAAATGCGTCCCCATCTGTCAGTAGAGGAAGAATAACGTGCGTCTCTTCAAAGCTCTTATCCCCGCCACGGCCCTTGCCACTCTGGCTGCCCTCCCCGCTCTGGCGCAGGCTGAAGGCGGAATTGTCCGCCACGGGGATGGCAAATTCCCCATCTCAACAGCGGTAGAAGTGCCCGCCGGGGCCACCACCATTTACCTCAGCGGCATGGGCGCGCCGGTGCAGGACAAAACCGCACCGCCCAAAAGCCTTGAAGCCTACGGGGACACACAGGCCCAGACGCTTGCCTCCCTCCAGCGCATTGAAGGTGAGCTGAAAAAACTGAACCTGACAATGAGCGACGTCGTGCAGATGCACATCTATATGGTGGCCGACCCCCGCACAAAGCAGCTCGACTTTGCAGGCATGATGAAAGCCTACACCCAGTATTTTGGTACGGAAAAGCAGCCCAACCTGCCGGTGCGTTCCGCCTTTGCGGTTGCGCAGCTCGCTAACCCCGGCTGGCTGATTGAAATTGAAGTCACAGCCGTTCGTCTGCCGAAGAAGTAAGTCTTTCCTCCCCTCTCATACACACAGGTGAGAGGGGATTTTCTTCAGGGCAGAGAGTGTTGTCGTCGCGTTATTTACCGTCTGTGCGCTGAAGTTCCCCATCAGCATCATCGGGTAAAAAGAAGTCTTCCGGATCTTCCGGCACAGGCAGGCTGAGCAGGAAAAACCCTGCTGCCACCGTAATCGCACCCGTTGCCACCGGCAGCCAGCGCAGGGCTGTGACCAGTGCGGTATCCTGCGTGCTGCCGTGCACGACAAGCGCCCAGCCACTCACACACAGCAACGCAAACCCACCAACAAAACAGCCCACAATCCAGAGCAGCCGACGCACGTAAGGGGACGAAGACGCACTCATGGTGTGACCTTTCAGATCATTGCTTGAAAGCCCGCGCTAACACGTTTTGCGTTTCGAGGGAAACAGGCAGGGTCGAATTGGTCAGCGCCACGCCTTTCCAGCCTGCGCCAAGCGCTGTGTAAAGGTTCACAGCGTCCCGCAGCCGCTCAAGCCGGGCCATGGCTTCCATGTTCTGCGCATTCAGGGTTGTGCGCTCGGTTGTCAGCACTTCCAGAAACCCGACAAGACCTGCACCATACAGTTTACGGGCTCGTTCACTGGCCGTCGCACTATCTTCTGCGGCTTTGTGCAGTTGCTCGGCATATTCAATATCATCGTGCCATGCGGCCATGGCGTCTTCAACTTCCTTGAAGCCATTCAGCACGGACTGCCGGTATGTCAGGCGCGCGGCTTCCGCCGAGGCCTGCGCCGCCCGGACTTCAGACGTCATTTTGCCACCATGCATCAGCGGCAGGCTGGCCATCATCAGGAACTGCCAGCTCATGGCGTTGACCTGAAACAGCTGATACATGGCCGACGCATTCGGGTTGAAGGTCAGCGGAATGACAAAGTGCGGGTACAGGTTTGCCACCGCCACACCAATCTGCGCCGTAGCCAGAGCATATTGCCGCTCCGCCATCCGGATATCCGGGCGGTTGGCAATCACGACAGATGGCATGGTGGCCGGAAATTCCGGCACAGTCGGCAGAGGCCGCGGCACCTTCAGTTCATCCTCCAGAGACCCCGGCATCTGCCCCAGCAGCACGGCAATGGCGTGCGTCACCTGAGAGACACGGGTTTTCAGCGGTTCACGCGCAGCAATCTGCGTATCCAGTTCCGCCTGAGCCTGCGCAATCTGCAAGGTGTTGCCCACACCTTCCAGATACAGCTTGTTGGTCAGATCCACCGCGCGCTTGGCAACGCCAATATTGTCCGTGGCAATTTTGATCTGCAACTGCGTCACGCGCAGCAGCATGTAATCCGATGCCAGTTCGGACAGCATTGTCATCAGCAGTGCACGGCGGCCTTCAATGGAGGCTTCCACTGCACGCTCATGCGCTTCCACATCCCGCCGGATCCGCCCGAACACGTCCACTTCCCACGTCGCCATCGCGCCATAGGTCAGCATGGAGGCTTCCGGCCGGTTCTGCGGGTTACCGGGGCGGATCGGCCAGTTATCAATATTCAGAGAATACCGAACATCCCCACCGCCGATGTTGGCATCCATCTGCGGATACCATTGTGACGCGGAACGATCCCGGATAGCGCGCTCGGCCAGAATCCGCTGCCCGGCAATCTGGAGATCATAGTTCCCCTTGATCGCCTGCTCGACCAGACTGGTCAGCACCGGGTCCTTGAACGCGGCCCACCACTCGGTCATTTCCTTGTTGGTGCGGTCAATTTCTTCCTGGGTAGCAGGGTGCTCTTCCGCTGCTTCCTTGAACTGGGCCGGCACCTTCATGTGTTCAGGCTGATAGTTCGGCCCGACGGTGCAGGCCGAAAGCATCAGGGAGGACGCCATGAAAAGGCCGAGGCGACGATGAACCTTCATCTTCTGTTCCATGTCGCTCTCAGAGGTGGTCTTGCAGCCAGGTGGTCATTTTACCCCGGCGGCCACGCGGCTCCGGCCCGACGCTGACGGTCGCCGTCATACCTGCAGCAAGGGTCACGCTATCCGGCACGTGGTCCAGATGGATACGCACCGGAATACGCTGGGCCAGACGCACCCAGGTAAAGATCGGGTTCACATCCTGAAGACCAAGCTTGTCCGGCGTGCCGTTGGTATCATTAATACCGCGGGCAATGCTTACCACATGGCCGGTCAGGATGGGCTTGTAGCCCATCAGCTTGACGCGGGCTTCATCCCCCACATGCACGCCCCACATCTTGGTTTCTTCAAAGTAGCCGTAAACCCAGTAGGAATCCGCATCAATCACGGCCAGACGCGCCTGCCCGGAGGAGGCATAATCCCCCACCCGCAGGTTAAGGTTGGTCACGTAGCCATTCACCGGAGAATACAGCACGGAACGCTGGAGGTTCAGTTTCGCCACGTCCAGCGCTGCGCGGGCTGCATCCACCGCGGCAATCTGCGTCGCCACATTAGAGTTGAAGACTTCCTGCTCTTCCGCCGAGACAATGCCACCCAGACCCATACGGCGGCGGGCATCATTACGCTTGAGCTTCAGGTCTTCCAGCGCGCCATCCAGCCGGGCCTGAGCCTCACGGATCGCCAGACGGAACCGCACCGGGTCCAGCACAAACAGCGGGTCACCCTTATGGACAAACTGGTTATCCACCACGGGGATCTGCACCACCGTGCCCGAGACTTCAGGAGCCACATCCACAACATACACGCGCACACGGCCATCACGGGTCCATGGGGCGATCATGTAGACGTTCCAGAGGGTCACCCCCAGCACAATGGCCAGAGAGACAACCGCCAGGGTCAGAATAACTCGTATCAGGGTGCGCAGAAGGGGCATTGCGGAGACTCAAAAGCCTTTTTGGGGGTCAGACGTACAAAATGAGCAGGCAGAGGATACAGACGTAGAGCGAAACTTCGAACAGCGCGATGTGCCAGAACCAGCCCAGCAGGCCGCTCCACCACAGCACAAAGCGCACACACATGGTAAGGGGCAGCGCCGCCAGTGCGTAGACGACGATTGGCGCCATGAAGACGCCAAAGAGATTGAATTCCGTCAGCATGACGCCATTCTCGTAATCACTCTCATCATGCGCGTGCCCGCTCCGGGCCTGCCAGATCTTTCTGACCGGACGCGGCCTGTTCCACCCGGTCGAGAATCCCGCAGCACTCTTCCAGTTCCTGCGGGGTAACATATTCGGTCAGGCGTGTTGCCACATCGTCAGCCGCATGGCTGACAAGTGCGGCAACTTTCCGGCCTTCTTCCGTAATACTGACCAGTTTGGAGCGACGGTCTTCCTCATCAATTTCCCGGACAATAAAGCCGCGCTTCTCCAGCACATCCAGCAGCCGCACAAGAGACGGCGCTTCCAGTGAGAGAGAACGCGCGAGATCTGTCTGTCTGACAGGTTCACCGGCAAAATTGAGATAATAGATGGGGCGCCATGTTGCGTCCGTCAGGCTGAACCGGCGCAGATCGGCATCAATCTCGCGCCGCCAGATGGCCGCAAGGCGAGCCAGCCGGTGCCCGAAGGACCGGCGGGTTTCGATACTCTTGTCAGGATAACGCGGAGGTTCCATTACGTGCCCATACTAGCAAGCATGCAAACTGTTCGCACACTCACAAAATCACAGGGCAATCATTCCCAGAAAAAATCCGCCCCTGCCAATGCAAAATTGGAATGGAACCTATGGGCAAAGGCGGATGGAGACTTAGTTCTTCTTGCGACGCACCACATCCCACACTTTGCGGGTGCCGCTGCGGCCCAGAGAACCCGCCACAGTGGCCGTGACTGCCGCCAGAGTGACTGATTCCCGCATCTGCGTGGCGCAGCGGTTACGGGCAATCCGGGCTTCCACTTCCGCGGTCGTCAGGTAAGAGCGGCGGCCAAAGAGGACGCAGATCAGGGCAAAGATCACATCCAGCGCAAACACGCCGAATGCGGCCGTCACCGGTCCCCAGTGGAAGGTAAACAGGAACAGGGCCCACAGGAGTCCATGCCCGGAAATCAGGGCGAAAAACCCGAATACCGCAGCGGCAACGAGAAATGCCGCCTGTTTCCCCAGCCGAATGGCCATCTGCTGCATAAGGTGGGACTGAGCGTGCAGGGCGGACCTGCCAAGTTCAAAAATACGCATGGACTCCGGGACTACCTTCGTTCAGATCACGTGAGGCTTCAGCGTGACATCCGGCCGAGGACAAAGCCCACCACGCCGGAAATGGCAATGGACACCCATGACGACTGCACACGCGTCTGCTTGGAAATATCTTTGCGCGCATGATTGGCCAGTTCGCGCGCATTGGCAACCGCTTCTTCAGTCAAATCACTGGCTTTGCCGCCAGCATTCGTCAGGGCAGGCACCACATGCTTGGTGATCAGCCGTTCCAGATGCGCCTTTACGGCTTCAATCTCATCACGGGCTGTCTCAGCAGCAGATTCACCGGCAGCCTTTACATCCTTGAGTTTATCAGAAGACATGGAACACCCTATTCGCGTTGGATTTATTGACAACACTCTTCTAACTGATCGCTAAGGATATGGTTGCATGCATACGGCGCATGGCTCGCACCCGCCGCTAGAACTTCACAATCTCGCTTTTCTGCCGCCGCTCCCCGGACTGAGCCTGCATGTGGCGAAAGGGGAGTGTGTGGCGCTGCTGGGAATCGGCACCGGGCATGAGGACCTCACCCGCCTGACAGATGTTTTGGCTGGCCACATGCCCAGCTATGGCGGCCAGATCCGCGTGGGAGGAGAGGACGTCACGCACCGGCCAACGGGCCAGCGTCGGCTGGCAACGCTCGGGGCGCACGCGCCGCTTTTCCCGCACCTTACGCTGGCAGAGAATATTCTCTTCCCACTCCGGGCTGCCGGACAGGTGTCCGCGGCGGAATGTGAGCGCCGCACGCTGGAAACCCTCTCCCTCGTCGGGCTGGACGGGCGGAGCGCTCTTAAAGCCACCCGCCTGACGCCCGAGCAGGCCGTGCGCGGCCAGCTAGCCCGTGCCCTTGTCATGCGGCCAGAGTGTCTGGTGCTCAACGCCCCCTTCAGCACGCTTGACCACACCGCCACAACCCGCATGCTGGCGCTGCTGGAAAAACTGCAACGCGCCATCGGGCTGAGCCTGCTGCTGCTAACCCGGGACCGGACAGAGGCGCTGATGGCCGGGGACCGTATTGGTATTCTGGAAAACGGTGTCCTGCTTCAGCTTGCAACACCGCCGGATCTGCTCAGCCGCCCGGAGCATGAACAGGTGGCCATTGCCTTTGGGGAGGCCAACGTCCTGACCGGCAAGGTTCTGTACGCTGAAGATGATATAGCCGAACTCCGCCTGCCCACGGGTGAGACCGTGGAGGCCATGGCCGCACCGGGGCTGGCGGAACAGGACCTCGCCAATATCTGCATCCCTCCGGACCGGCTCTCCGTCATGTTCCCGCGTCAGGTAACCACCCAGCCTGAAGAGCCGGACATGCTGCTGTGTACTCTGGTCTCCGCCCGGCATGTGGGCACGGCCATTCATATGCGTTTCCGTATGCGTGATGGCGGGGAACTCATTGCCCATCGCCCGCCCGTGCATACCCTGCGGGACCTGGAACCGGGACGCGTCGCGCTGCTCGCCTGGCAAACAGCAAACGCCACTGCCTTTCCGATGGACCAGAAAACAGGCTAGACGTATTGTTAGACCGTTACAGCAACCGCGTGAGGCTACCCCTGTTCCTTTTTTCGTACCGTGACGCATCTTCTCAGACGCCCCTCCGCTCCCCCGCGCAGCGTCCCTCCGCCCTGTCGGCTCTGGTCCGGCGCGGGCTGACGGCGCTTGTCCTCGGCAGTCTGGTGCTCCCTGCTTTTTCGCAGGCTGAGGCGCGTACGGTACGCCGGCTTCATCGGGCTGTGGTGCAGCCGGTTCGTATTCTGACATTCGGGGGCGCCATTACCGCCACGCAGCAAAAAGTGCTGTTCACACCCTATGCCCAGCTTATCAGGCAACCTCTGGCTCCGGCCTCATGGGATGGAGAAATCGAGTCTCTTCGCAAGCAGGAGGCCGATGCGCCCCACCGCTGGGCAGCGGTGATGATGGAAACCAGCTCCCTGCAAATCAGTTGTTCGATGGGCCTTCTGGTGCGGGACCCGGCAGATCCTTCCCCCAACGGATGTGGCCAGTCTTCCGCCTCCATTGATTTTGCCATGGCGTGGGACCGCTCCCGTTTTGATACCCCGCCAGACTGGTCGGACTTCTGGGATGTTGCCCGGCACCCCGGCCGCCGCAGTCTGCGTCGTGACCCGCGCACCACGCTGGAAATCGCCCTGCTGGCAGACGGTGTCTCGCCTGATGCGCTGTACCGCGTGCTGAACACGCAGGACGGCGTAGACCGCGCGTTCCGCAAGCTCGACCAGCTCCGCCCTTACATCGTCTGGTGGTCCACCCCGGAAGAGGCTGCACGGATTCTCAAAAGCGGTGGCGCTCTGATGGGGAGCGTGCCCACAGGAGAAATTCTCAGCGCCCCGCAGGCCGAGCGTGACCGCTTTGGCCTCTACTGGCCCCAGCGCCTTCAGGTGAACTACGCATGGGGCGTGCCAAAAACCTCAGCGCAGGAAAACACGGCGCTCGCCCTCACGGCCTGGCTGGAACACCCGACCCAGAAGCAGGCCTTCGCCAATGCGTGGCCATCTCTGCCTTCTCTGGCGGAAATCAATTCCGGCTCTCTGGATAACCGCCGTCTGCTGCCCCCCATTGCGGTGAATGACACCTTCTGGAGCGCGCATCTCCCCACCCTGTCTGCACGTTTTACACACTGGGCTGAAGACCGGTGACTTTTCCGCCGTCCAGCATGCTTCCGTTTCTGATCACACACTCCCTGTTCATGGCCCTCACCGGGCTCTGCCTCGCAGCCCTTGTGCTTACGGCAACCCTCGCAACACGGCAGGGAACGAGGCTTTACACGCTGCTCCTGCTGGTTCTGCTCCCGGCAACCGGCCTTGCCCTCGCGCTGCCTTTTCTGCTGCACTCCGACACCCCAACCCTGCTCCTTTCTTTTTTTCAGGGCGTTCTGATCGGCCCGGCTCTTTCTCTGGTGCCGCTTGGTCACCTCAAAGACGCTCCGCCCACATGGCGCCGCACAGCGCAAGAACTGGGCGCCACGCCTTTCCTCCGCCTGCGTCTGCTCTGGCTGCCTCTTCTGAGCCGTTCACTGGCGGGCAGCCTGTGTCTGGCTTGTGCCCTGAGCGCGCTTGGCACATTGGGAATTAATCTGGGAATTCATAAAGCCCCTCTTTCCTGAGGCATCCTGCCAGTTTATCCTGTGCGGTATGACGTCTCTTTCATCCTCGGCTCCGTTCTGGGAAACGACCCCCCTTCAAGATATGACCACTGCACAGTGGGAATCTCTGTGTGATGGCTGTGGCCGTTGCTGTCTGCATAAACTGCGTGACGAAGAAACGGACGAAATTCACTACACGTCTGTCGCCTGCCGTCTGCTGGATGTCTCCACCTGCCGCTGTACGGACTACCCCCAGCGCCACAGAAAAGTGCAGGACTGCATTACGCTGACGCCGGAAATGGTCGCGGGGCTGGACTGGCTGCCGCCCGACTGCGCTTATCGTCGCCTGTCAGAAGGGCGCTCCCTCCCCACATGGCATCCTCTTCTGACCGGAACGGCGGACAGCGTCATTGAATCCGGTGCTTCAGCGGCAGGCCGTTGCATCAGTGAAAGACAGGCCGGAGCACTGGAAGACTATCTGGTAAAATGGCCCGGCCAGCCAACCAGAAAACCCAAAAAAGCCAGTCCACAGACGCGGCCCGCCGTGCGCCATGTCCGTACCGGCACGCGCTGAAAAACCCATTCTTCTATCCCAACGGGGGGTAAGCACCGCTCCCCGCATCCTCCCTGTGGATGCTGCGCCGGATGTTATTGAACTGGCGCCTGACTGCCGCGTACCAATCCTCTGGAAGCGCTCCAGCCGGGCAAGACGCCTCTCTCTCCGCATTGACGCACTCCGGCAGGCAGTGACCGTCACTCTTCCCGGCCCCCTGACTCCTCAGGACGCCATGCCGTTTCTTAAAACGCAGAGGCACTGGATCACAAAACGTCTTGCGGCTCTGCACAATGCCCCGGCTTTTCTGGCAGGCAGAACCATTCCGGTTGAAGGCATACCGCATCTTATTGTGCATCAGCCTGCGGCGAGAAGCGGGGTGTGGATAGAGGCTCAGCAGATTTTTGTCAGTGGTACGGAAGAGTTTATCGGCAGACGGGTGCGCGATTTTTTACGAAACCACGCACGCACCGTCCTTGGTCAGGAACTCCGCGCGCAGGCACAGGCCACAGGCCTCCGCCCCACACGACTGGATATCCGTGACACCTCCAGCCGCTGGGGAAGCTGCTCGTCCTCCGGCCGCATCATGCTGTCCTGGCGTCTGATCATGGCACCAGCCTCTGTCAGACATTATCTGATTGCGCACGAACTGGCCCACCTGCGCCATATGAATCACGGCCCGGCCTTCTGGACACTGGTTGACCAGCTCACGCCGCACAGACACACCGCAGAACGCTGGCTAAAACACCACGGTTCCGCCCTGCTCGGAGCCCGCTAAGCAACGCAACACACGAACCAACGACAGACCCCCTTGCCGCCACAGCCCAACATGCTAAAACCCGCCATAACACAGTAAAACGCCCTGTCCGGCTGGCAACACTCACAACCCCAGCCACCCCGATGCGAACTTGGCGGAATGGTAGACGCAGGAGACTTAAAATCTCCAGCCCGTAAGGGCGTGCGGGTTCGAGTCCCGCAGTTCGCACCACAGACACCTGAAATAGCACGATTTTTCGGCTGAATGAGGGGCAAAGGCTGTCTTTGCTCCATCGTCCTTCCCCACCGAGGGAAGATTTTATGCTCCGTGTCCGAGGTACCACCTATCACTTTCGCCGTATTGTTCCCCCTGCCCTGCGAACAGCTTTAAACCGGCGGGAAATCTGGGTTTCTCTGAAAACAGGCTACCAGAATGAAGCCCGCAAACGCGCTTCTCTGCTTCATGCCAGAACCACAGAACTGTTCATGCAAGCCCATTCTGTACTGGCGGAACCAGACGCTTTAAGCAGGCTTGAAGAACTGCGGGTTGCACTGCGGGATTTGCAGAGCGTGAATCTACCTTCATCTGCTCAGGAAACGGGGTCCGTGACGGTCCCAGCACCGATGCCAAAACCCCGAACAGTCAAGAAAACGGCCAAAGCACCCAAAGCCCAACCCTTGATGCTTTCCGGTGCCCTGAAACGCTTTGTCTTGGATAACCCTCATGCCAGTGCTGACACCAAGAAAGCCACTCAACGGGCCGTAGACCTGTTCCTGCAAGCTTTTGGAGATGCGCCTGTATCCATTATCGGTGGCGAAAAGGCGGGAGCGTTCCGTGACCTCCTGTTTTCCCTTCCAGCCTCACTGGGAAAACGCAAGAGCAGCCTTACCCTTGAAGAAGAGGCACAGCGGGCCAGAGAGGAAAGTCTGCCGACCCTGAGTGGTAAGAGCGTCAAAAATCATATGATGCGCCTCTCTGCTCTTTGGAACCAGTTACACCAGCGGGAACTGGTCACACGCAATCCGTGGACAGGCTGGAATTTCGAGAATGGGCACAAGACCATACGCAGAAGCTGGGCTGCCAGAGAACTGGCTTTGCTGGCCTCTGCCTCATGGCACAGCACGTCCGTGCCAGAACAGACCTTCCGACTAGTCACCTTGATTGCCGCCTATACCGGCATGAGGCTTGGCGAGATTTGCGCCTTGCGCAAAGAAGACCTCCAAAACGTTGATGGTATCCCCTGCTTTATGGTCAGACCACATTCTGATGACGGATGGACACCAAAAACGGACGCCAGCACCCGCATTGTGCCTGCCCATTCAAAACTGATTGAAGCAGGAGTTCTGGCCTTTAAGGATACCACTGATGGCCCTTATCTCATTCCCGGTCTTGAAACCTCGAAACAGGGTGTCAGGGGCGCAGCGTTGGGACGGGCTTTCTCATTGCTCAAGACCCGCATTGGTCTGCCTGCTGAAATCACATTTCACTCGTTCCGGCATACCGTTTCCACCCAACTTCGAAACGCCGATGCCAATATCCGAGAAGTCTGGATTGACCGCCTGTTAGGTCATGAAGCAACCCACAAAAGTCAGGGCACGACGACCTATCTCACTGGTATCTCGACAGCCAATTTACTGCAAACCATAGAAGCAATAAGCTACCCAGAAACAGCCTTTGCAAACATGACGATTTAAAAGGGAGCCAGCAGTGCTCAATGGCTACCCATTGAGCATCTGGCAAGGGGGAGAGACCTCCCCCGTTGACCCCAAAACAATGAATTAAGACTGACTTTAATGACTGTTTCCGCCCTCATGTCAGACATCTAACTTGTCTATTCGCTATTCGCTATTCGCAAAGCAGACATGAGCGAAAACGCTTCGTCTATGCCTGATCTTGCTCGATAGTAAGTACGAAATATTTTAATCAACTACCTACTTCTGAAAAAAAGACTTACAGTGAGATAACCGTATTATCACCGCAGGCTGAGGTTGAGATGAAACGACCAACTAAATTTGAGATCAAGGGACTCTTTGGTAATCGAGATATAAGCCTGCCGATCGAAGGTGACGCGCTTATACTCGTTGGACCGAACGGTATAGGAAAAAGCAGCGTCACGAACATATTTTATTTCTTTGTATCGCGACAGTGGAGCCGTTTAGTTGAATATGACTTTACAGAAGTCGCCTTGTGGTTTGGTGATGATGAGATTAGGGCTCTCCGAGCAGATATAACAGGACTTTCGCAATTTGATAAAATCACACAAGACTTTCCCCCATCATCTAGAATATATAGCCATCTAGAAAAGTTGAAGGCAGCAGATCTCCTCGAAGAGTTTATCTCTTCTAGAAGAATGGGGCCGCGATCTCGTGAAAAATTTTCTGATGCATTATCCGTTCCAATGGAAGAAATTCGTCAACTTCAAATGTCAATCTTCCGCAGAATATCATCCTATGAAGATGATGATATATTTTCCTCGCCTCGCTTAAATATTGAAAAACTACTCACGAATCGTTTTTCGGGTCGAACTCTGTATTTGCCAACTTACAGACGCATTGAGAAGGATTTAAAGGAGATATTTCCTGATCTTGAAGAGCGGATAAGAATGTCAACGCGCTCTAACGTTCCTTTTGCCTTCACACGATCCGCCAAACATTATGTTGATCTTGTGAGCTTCGGAATGGAGGATGTGAGGTCCAACATTGATACCAAAATCCGCTTCTTACGAGATTACTCACTTTCCCAGTTTAACGACCTATCTGGGCTCTACCTGCGAGATGTGATTAAGGGTACTGCCGATCAGTATTCTCCATCTGAGATATCGGAACTTGATGAAAACGGCCTAGCGATTATCCTTGGTCGTGTAAGTGAGCAAGTACTATCAATTAACGAAAAAGAACTTCTTAGAGAAAAAATCCTCAGCATGAAAGGAAAAAAACGGACAGAAATGGAAGTCAATGATCGTTATTTGGCTCATTACTTTACCAGACTTATGAGTGCAAGTGCCGATATATCTAAGCAAGAGATTCAGGTGACGGCTTTTGTAGACGTATGCAATGCATATCTGAGGCCGGGCAAAGAGATGCTATACGATGACACTAAGTTTACAATAAAAATACAAGACGACCGTGGTCGCCCTATAGATTTAAGTATGCTGTCTTCTGGAGAAAAACAAGTTGTCTCACTATTCTCTCATTTATATTTAGATGATGCGGACAATCAAATTGTGATAATTGATGAGCCAGAGTTATCGCTGTCAGTTCCTTGGCAGAAGAGATTTTTAACAGATATACTCGACTCTAATCGCTGTAGTTTTGTGTTATCTGTAACTCATAGTCCGTTTATTTACCAAAATAGATTAAAAAATACAGCTGTTGATCTGCGTCGTCGGACAAGCGGCCTCTCTCAATGACTATTATCGATGATTACGCGCAATATCTTTTAGAAGAGGCCAACTCTTCGATAGCTGCCTTGCACCAGTTTAAGTTATTGTATAATCCAAATCAGGAAGAATATCATTTCTTCTTCGAAGGAGAAGAAGATGGTTTATTTTATATGCCAGAAGCGAGACGTTATGTTGGAGATAAAAATTATTATATCTATGACTGCGGCGGCAAAAAAAATGTAATAGAAGTTAGAGATTCAGCAAAAGAAGAATTATACGATATTAACAAATGTCTATTTTTTGTTGATAGAGACTATGACGATATTCTAGGTATCCAAGTAGAAATAGATGAACATACATATATTACTGATCACTACTCCATAGAAAATGATCTATCGAATGTGTGTGGCGCAAGAATACTTATGTCAGATATCATTAGAATATCCAAGGCAGATCCAGAATTTTCTCGCATTGAAAATACAATATCCACAGGCTTACTGAAGTTCTATAGAAAAATTTTACCGCTCAGTGCGTGGATTATAGCGGCAAAGCAGGAAGGCTGCGCTCCCAACCTTCGTAATACAACCGGATTGAAAGGTATAGTCACTTTATCCGGTCTAGACCCGAAACTTACTAAATCAGGATTTGTAGAGTTTAAGAAACGAGTAATTTCAAACGAAAAAAGGCCTTCTATTTCAAGTGTGCTAAAATGGGCGCGCATACTCGATATCAATTCAGCTAAGAAGTGGGTGCGAGGTAAATACGACATTTGGTTCTTCCAAGTTTTACTTCTGAGTGCGCTTAATGAGGCAAATTCTAGACGAAGATCAGCAGGTGGTCGGATTATCCGCATCCCAGGGGCTGTTCGTGAAGGACGTTTTTTCGAGGTTCTCGGAGGAAGAATGCCGGTTCCAGATTCTCTACGAGCTTTTTATAGAAGAAAACTTCTTTAATACTTAATATCGCCTTCTGATCGGATTAGCTGCACGCTCGTACGGCCGTGACACTGGGTGTCTCCTACTTTTTTAGGAGGAAGATGCGGAGGAGAGCAATAGTCTCCCCCTGACCATTTTGCGAACCATCGCGACACAACGTGTCAGCTGGTTTGCACGGCTGGCTCCCTGTTTTCTTTTGTTTTTGAAAATTATTGAAAAACTTGCTTTTATTACCCAACCAGCAATCTGATACGTTGTCGGATGGCCTCAAGTTCTTCTGGTAAAACTTTACCTTTGAGCTTTGCCTTTCTAACGCGCCAATCCAAACTTCTCACCTGATCTGACAAGGCTACACTGGCAGTTTTTCCAGTCAAAGCCACTTCAAAAGGATAACCTTTGATCTTGGTCGTTGTCGGACAGCACAGCATCATTCCAGCTTTAGCGTTATAGCTGACAGGACTCAGCACAACAGCAGGTCGGTGCCCAGCCTGCTCCCTGCCCGCCTGCGGATCAAACTCAAGCCAGACAATGTCCCCGCAATCAGGAACCCAGACAGTCATTGCTTTGCCACTCACCAGCTTTCACCACCAACAGATGGACCGAAGTCCATTTCATCATGGCGGTTCTCGTTTGTAATACCGGAAACTAATTCTTCCAGTTTAAGAGGAACTGCTCTGACTGGTTCTATGATGATGCGTCCATCTTCTTCCCGGACATCGACGGCCTGATCAATCTTCAGACTGACAGCTTCAAGCACACCAGCAGGAAGACGAATGGCTGCACTGTTCCCCCATTTCCTGACAACGCCCTGCATGATGATTTTCCCTAGTTGGAGTTTATACCAAGTATATACATGGTATCGTTACCAAAAGCCAGACAAATCCCTCTCTTGACTGCACCACGGGTTTGCCCGCACAGTGAACCCGCAGTCACCATGTGAAGGATGATTTCGTCTGAAATTATCGTTCTGTTTCAATGGGTTGTCTGATTGTTTGCGACCAAAGCGAGCGGGTTCGAGTCCCGCAGTTCGTACCACCAACCCATTAAAATATAATAGAAAAATAAGAAATTGACGTGTTTGCGGGATTTTCCCGTTTGCCTTTCCGGAACGGAAATTGGTCATGCTCCGCCTTATCGGCTCACACTACCATTTCCGCCGCACCGTCCCGGTCGTGCTGCAAAGTCTGCTTGGCCAAACAGAAACCCTCCTTTCCTTGCACGCTGAAAGCAGGTTTCTAGGGCCTGTTAGACCTTGAATGCCAGAACGGACTGCATAGCTGTTTATGATGAGTATGATGCAGTCTGTCTTTTC
>NZ_JAERKU010000017.1:0-64855 GCF_018256955.1 Acetobacter persici | reverse complement strand
CCCCCCCCCCCCCCCCCCCCCCCCCCCCCCCCCCCCCCCCCCCCCCCCCCCCCCCCCCCCCCCCCCCCCCCCCCCCGGAACGTCAGCTTCATGTAGGGTGATCAGTAAAACTGGACATTCACATGACGACCCTCGTGAACGTTTTCACCTCATTCCGGTCGTTCAAATAACCCATGAGACTTTCTGAAAGCCGGCATTTACTCATGAACCAGCCAAGCGTCAGCCTATTGATTCAGTATACGCGTTAGAAGCCCACCTGGTCCGCCCACCACACCGATTCCACGCTATTGCCTTACATTTCCATGCCCGAACCCCCAGCGCAACAGCTTCCGACCAGCGCCGCTCGTCCACTTCTCAATCTGTAATATCTTGTTCTGGCCTCAGAGCGGTCGGCAGCGATGGACAAATCGCCCTTTTGGGGAAGACCAAAACTCGGCTCCTGCACCAAAGGATCTGCCGAAGACGGCTAATGTGCAATCAGTTCGATCGAGGCACTTGCACACTGGGAAAAAAGAGTTTTCCACTTGGGCTTTAGCGCCATCTTATAGTGATATAAGTCTGTTTCAACGTTGCCCACACGAGATGTCTGCCGCTATGAATCCATCACGCCTGCGTAAAGCGCTTCCACATGCCAAACTCGTCGGATTGATTTCCGCCGAGCGATGGAAGAAGTTGGCCGCCGAGATCGGCGTGCCAGGCAAGGACAGAAACGCCGTCCGCAACGATCCTGCGCTGATCGAACTCCGTATTTCGAAAACGCGTTTGCTGCGCGAAGTCCTTGACGAGCATGGACCAGCTATCGAAATGGTTGCCGATGTCGTCGCGTTCCTTGAACAGCACGGCCTGGCAGCCCGCACAACTAGCGACGTCGCGACTTTGCCTGGCTTAGAAGAATTGAAACCGCAACATCGCAAGATCCTCAGCCAATGGAATACGGCGTCACGTCGACGGTGGAAGCGAGATCAAGATGTTGAGATGCTTTGGCGTAAGGCCTCCGATGCCCTCGACCGACTACTCGAATGTAGCAGCGACCGGCCTCATGCCCAATGGAAGCTACGTCGCGGCACTTCTTTTTATATGTATGATCAGCCAGACTCGACATACAACGAGTTTGAGGTAGACCTGCTGCGCCAGCAGATCGAGAGCATCAAGAATGCGTTGCCCGACCCGCTCAATGACAAGCTGCTCAAGGCAATTGCCGATAAATGTTCGGCAATCTCTAGCGAACTAGATCATTTGGTCACGGCTCATGAATCCGGACGATATCCTACAGAAGAATATAAAGAAGAGATAGAAAAGGTCACGATCTTTGTAGAGCGCATTAAATTGACTGGTGATCTACTCGAAAGCGCGACAGGCATCGCAGATCTCCTCGCTGTATCAGTTTTTCGGAACTTGCCACAACTCTACGAAGTCTGGCTATTGTGTTTCCTTTTGGCGACGCTTGGGCAGGTTGGTTATCCGGTAATCCTAGATCAGGTGCGTTCTGTCACAGGAAACAAGGTATGGAACCTGCGCTATGCCGGGGCGAAACAGCCTGTTGCAAAGGTCGGCACAAACGCGTGGATCTTTTTCCAGTATAAGGCAGCGAGCCATTCCACCATGCCCGATTTTGCGATTTTCGATAATCCATCGGCAAACGGCAAAGCTCTTGCCGTATTCGATGCCAAATTTTCCGAATTGCATGGTTATGGCATGAGTGACTATGTAGGCACGCTCGAAAAATATCGCAGCCTCGGGGGAAGAGCACTAGTCCTCGAATATATGACTCGGGACGATCTGAAATTTCGACCTCGCATCGTCTTTAGCGTCCGTCCAAGCGGTGTGGGTCTCACACGCCTGAAGTCGGAACTTTTTGGCATTTTTGTGACGGCGCAAGCGCCGGCGATTGCATTGATCGATCAGTCGGCCAGTTTCCGTCCGTTCCTTCACAAAGCGCTCCGTTACATCTTAGCCGGTGCAAAGGCAAAACGGCTGGAGGATCGATACATCTCGTTCGGCTCAGTGGCCGTCGCAAAGTCCGGTCTGATCAAAGCAATCCAATCTCGCGAGATCGAGAATACAACGTTTGATGGGACGGCCCTCGCACCGCTATACGAAACGTTAAGCGCGATACGGTCCGCTGAGGTTCGACCAACACTACTGGTTGCCACAGATGGCGAATTTGAAGACGGAACACTCGCCGGTTTGCGGGAATTGGCGGAGGCGATTTGGGTGTTGGGGCCTAGCGACCTGAATTGATCCTAATCATGCTCCGCTCGCTGCGGAATAACGGCGGTTTCATCTCCAACATGGTGTTGTGGTAAATCTTTGCGTCGGCAGAGGGCATCGCGCCTAGCATCATCGAAGATTGTATTGTCAGACGCATGGACACACGACTGAGCTGATTTGGGCATACCCGAATATTGATCGGTCGACACGTTGCAATGGCCGCTTCATGTCAAAGCTGTCGGTCCTGCACGTCGATGGGAATGGCAACTTTGTCCCACGTACGGTCTATCGCCCTTCGCCTAACAATGTCGGCTTTTGGGCAACCGCCATCACCACTTCGATGTCTGCCTCGAGGCGGAAGCGGACATAGCTCTGGATGCATAAGCTTTACGCTTTATGAGGGTAGGGGGCATTTATTCAGTAAGAGGTCATGCGTGTGCCGAAAAAAGTTCATTAAAACAGCCTATTAATCCCGCTTTGCTCTCAACTTGCGGTTGCCGCAAGCTGAGAAGCAATCCTGCCCCCGCAACCACTTCCATCATAACTCACTCACAATCGACGTCTGATCGCCATGAAATACTGGCATATCAGACAGTTACATGCGTCCCGACCTTCGAAAGAGGGCCGGGCGATTGCGCGCATCCGCATCGTGCCATGGCCAACAGGGCCGCCTCAACCGGTTTCTCAGATCCGTTCAGAACGAAACGTAGAAACCAATGAGGAACATCATCATGCGCGATGAGCAGGAAATGCGGGACGAAATCCGTGCCCGAATGAAGGGCCGGATCCGGTTCAATGTCGCCACAGATCGGATCGAAGTGATCGTCGGTGCGCCGGATGAACTTCTCCGGTGGGAGCCGATCAACCGGCTCACCATGCTCCAGCATCTTCCACCCCTGGTTGTGGAGAGGCTTTGGGACATGTTTGCCGATGCGGCAGGGTCGGGATTCTATACCGAAGACGGGCTGGCCGGGGTGAAATTCCTCGGCTTACACCGGGTTGCAGAGTATCTTGAGGAGGAGGAATGCATCCGGATCGACGAAATCCCGATGCCTGCGTTCTCAGCACTGGTACCCGCTGTGAGTCTCGATACCTATCTCGCGGGGCGAAACCGGACAACAATCGCCGAAATCCTGAAGGCCGTCCCAGACGCCGCCGAAAAGGAATTGCCTCTTCAGCTCAAAGAGGCTGGATGGGAGCCACGGCGGTCAGCTACAGAACGCTTTTGGGTGAAAGTTCAAAACGGGTAGACTGATGAACCGGCTCTCCTTCTCACCAGAGAAGGAGAGTTGGCGCACGGCAAGCAGAAAGGCAGCTTTCGCCTTCTTCTCGGATACCGAAGCGAAATCTTGCGCGTTCCCGAACCGGACGTGACTTCTAGCGAGTTAGGGCTGGCGTCCCTAAACCTGCCTTGGCCCAGACCGCCTCTGAAGGGTTGCAGACCCGACCTCCACGTTAACATTTCCAAATAGTTATCGAATGAATCTCGCTTATGCAGTTTACATACCGCGCTTGAGGTGACCATTTAGTCTCGAAAGATTGCGCTTAAAAGATAAATGAAGGGCCCAATTATATGCATGATGAGGGATCGGAATCCCTGAGGGTAAGGTATGGGGTAGAACTCGCGTACTTGGTACGCTCGTGCAGCGCTAATCTTGGTGATCCCAAAAAGTGCGAGGAAGCTGAGCAGAACAGCGTGTATGCTCCGGCTATGTGTAACGCTTTATCCACGGCGGGCATTGCGAGCACGCGCGAGCTGAGTTTGCAGGTACTTAGGCTTTCAGACATTCTGTCCGCAAAGAATACAGACCGCGCCGGTAACATTAAGAGCAATGCGCATACGATTCTTGTTGAACTGTGCTCTAGGTTGGAGGTTCAGCGGCAGACAAATTTAGTTCAAGTTTGCTGGCATGAATGTGGCCACGTCATGATGGCGCACAAGAATAAAATTCCTTCCGACGCTGTCATCGTCGATTGGCACAATGACGCCTTTTCGTGGGCCGGGCGCAGAGTCGGTGCTAATGCCCCCGGTCGAGCCGGGCAAGAGATATACGCCGGGGGTGTGGCGGCCGAACTTTATCTGGCGCGTGCAGCGGGCCAAGAGCTAAGCAGCTTCCAGCTTGATAATGTGACTAAGCGCGCGGGGACAGATATTAAAAAGTACGAAGCCTCTACTGCCCATACATCCGATTGCCTGTCGTTTCTCGATTTCGCCACTGAGATATCGCATCTTTTCAATGCGGCCGAGGGGGCGATTATGCGCAGGACGGTGGCGCTTTTGATTAAGCAAAAACGCATTGGCACCTCTGTTTTACATGCGGTCTTGAACGAGATCGAGCCGACTGCCAAAAATTTTAAAGACGACGAATTTCTTCTAAATATGGAAGCTCAGATATTCCAAGGTTATCCGCAATCACACGTGATGCCCTGAGAATTGGCGAAGACGTCCGATCCAAAAGATTTTGTGCCACGAAGCCGACAGACTGGAATCCCCCCTGATCTGCCTGCCTGCTCAGTGATAAAGGAGCAGACAGGCAGCAGTCGCCCTCTTCTCTGACATAGGTTGGCCTTATGGGTGGTCCCAGGAGCGGACGTTCAATGCTTCGTGGAGACAGCAGCCCGCCCATGCGCGTGATAGCTGGCTCAAACCAATGCTCCTGATGGTGGAGCAACCTGTCGGTGTTCTGAAGTCCAAGTCGGGGCCGAAGCTGCCGTTTCTGATCAACAAACCAAACGGCGGCTTTCCAGCTAATTCCAGAGAGGAAGCCGGATTTGCTTTCAAGGGGATCGCGCTGATTGAATGAGCGTTACTTTCGCAAGCACATCGTATTTCGGTAAAAAAACCTGCGCGTTCTCTCCCGAGAACGACTTGAGCTCTGCCTCAATCGTGCCCTCGCCTGCATAACGGTTTTGCGTGAGAGTTGGCAGTATACTGGCGAGTTGCTTCTCGAAATCAGATTGGAAACCACGAATTTTTAAGAACCAGTAATCTGCAAGGCGGATCGCTTCCATATTGATACCCGACGCCACAACTCCGCCACCGATCGGCATATACACGGTGCCATCTGAGGTGGTCACAGAAACGTTGGCATTTTTGCGCCTGAGCGCTCGTCGTTGCTCTTTATTCCAAGCACCTCCGGTGACGCCTTTCGCGCGATAGCGGCTAATCATTTCTGGCCAGTTTCGATGAATGCTTTCGAGAACGTCGATATTTTCAAAACTATAATGATCATAAACATTAATCGCATAAAAGGCTTCATTCCCCACGATCGCATAGAGAAGAGGTCCGGTTCTGTCTGCGTAGGCAGGATTTTTCGGGTGAAAGGTGGTTCCAAGATGAAAATGATGCACTCCCCACTCGGCAAGCAGTCCATCATGGTTGAGAAGTGAGATATGGCCCATACTGAGGTGGCCATTGATATCTTCCCCCTTTTTCACTTTCTCTTGGAGCATAGTCCAACCAGCTTCATAGTCTGGTGGGCAGACAAAGCTGTCTCCAATCTCGATGGTTCGGGGGACGCTTGCAATACGTCGGCGTTGCGCGTCGAAATAATGACTCGGTAAATCCCCATCGGGCAACGCTGCGATCTCGACTGCGGGCCATCTTTGTTCATCAATCAAATAAGATCTCAGCATAGCGACCCAATCGGCAACAAAATCTGCATTCAATTTGGGCATTAACACTCCTCTGCTTCCACCCTTATAGGTGGAATGTGAAAAACAGTTCCATTTTCTTGTTGCAACGCGCGTTTATCGCGTAATGAGACGATGCTGCGTTAATGCTGATAAGCTAAGAACTATAATTCCTGGGAGCAAGATGGCTGTAGCTGCCTACACAGTCGACACTCAAACGGGCATGACAGTCTCCCGAAAGCCGACATTGTTATGTGAAGCTCTATGAAGCGTGTTTGGGATATTCGAGATAAGCGGCTCTCGAATCATGAATAGGCAATACCTGCCGTTCCTGATGAGTGCGAGGCATTCGCCCTAACTTCGGCCAACTTTCTTGGGACGAGATGCTTTTGTTCTCTTTGTCCGGCGCTTAGGTTTGACAGATGCGATGACACGCTCCTTTGACCGGATTTCAGCCAAGTCGTAAAAATGGCCTTTAATCCAGTCTGCCAAATGATCCCGCGCCCTTTGGGCAAGATGATCGCCGGCATGGGCATATCTCGCTAGTTCGGCATCGATAATGTGAAGGAGCACTTTCCAGTCGTCGGGTCGTGACTGCGTCAGTTGCGTGAGCAACCTACCTATGACGCGGCTTTGCTGCCATGAAGGCAAATTCAGCTTCCATGCGCCCCTCATGGTGTCGACTGAAACGGCGATGTGTGAAGGCATATTAGCATTGGCTCCACCGATGAACTGGATAGCGGCGTTGAACAATGCGAACGCTCTTGGATCGTCTAGTGCGAGCATCTGGAGCAAGGTCTGAGCGTCGAGGCTGAGATGACCGTGGCGCATTGTCGCGAGCAGGCCAACACTGACCAGATACTGGTCGCGTGTGATCAGGCCATCCCCTGCAAATACGTTCAGGACCACTTGGAGCCACGCTCCACCCTTGACGCCCTGACTTGCTGCATATTGGCGGAGGTTCAGATCTTCCGAGAGGATGATGACATCTGCGCTTCGCGCAAGGTTGATAGGATCGAATATTACCTTAGATCCAAAATTGTCGAAAAGCTTGTCCAGCCGAACATTGAGCGATCCGTTGACCGGCAGGATCTCACAAAGGTTCTCGAGGTCCTCAATGATCGCATTCACCCATGCCAGCCGCTTCTCCGTGTCTTCGGGGCTATGGACCTGCCGATATGCCTGTTCACTATCGAAGGCTATGGTCATGAATTCGCGCCCACGGGCACTCATGACCTTCGCTCGCAGCTCGATCATCTCGTCCATAGTCGAGCGTGCGATGCACAGCCTTCCGAAATAATCCTTTGCCGCTTGGAGATGCCCCAGTTCGCGCAGTTGCCAGATGGTTAGTGTGTCAAGCGCAACCCCCTTACCGCGCGCTTGGCGTACGAACATTGTGGCTTCTTCGCGCTCGTCAGCCGTACCGACACAGGTGCGGAGATTGGTTCCGGTTCGCGTCAGATATTCAGCCAGTTGAAGGACTGACCGGTTAGAGCACGCCGCAATCGCCGCTAGCGGGACAGGGTGGGACGTGTAGGTCGTGGCGACCACGTCATCCTTGTCCTGAAGGTCGCGAACCACGTCAAGGATCGGCTGTAAGTCGCCGTCCTTCACACTCAGCTCGAACAGGGATCGCGCAGATGGGAACCGGGCCGCGTGTTTCGCCATGATATCGTGGAGTAGCCAGATATATTTGTGCTTGAGCTCTCTTATCCTGTAGAGCTTCGAAACGCTGATTGTCGCCGGGATTTCAATTACTTCGTTGACAGATTTCCCCATCAAAGCAGCTGCCAAGGGATGATCCAACGCAAACCGGTCAATCCCGACAATTTCTTCACCGCCGATGATGCCGGTGACATCCCTGGCGCCGTCCAACCCTTCAAGGTCAAACCAGAAGTCAGTCTGTGCAGGACCTGCCCGACCAATCGGAGAAGGCATGGCCTCGTTCATGAAGATGAGTGAAGGATAAGAGGACACGACGTTTTCATCGTGCCGATTGGTTGCGGCCACCCTATAAGCAAGTCGTAGCGCCCGCGTGGCTTCACCTGCGCGGCGATGCCAGTGAGCAAGCCGCATGAAATCGTCGGGAGAACCGTTTACCACGTCGTCATCAATGCCTGCGACTAAATCCCGGGCTTCGCCTTCCTTATTGGCGCGGACCAGCGTGCGCGATAGCAGGAGAATGGCGCGCAGATCAGTCGGCACTGCAGAAATCGCAGAGCGAAGGTAGCGCTCTGCAGCTCCTAGATCGCCCCGATTGTACTCAGCCGCGCCAGCCAGCCGCGCATAGAGCGGAAGAGCGATCACCTCCGGGGCAAGCGATTGATAGAAAGGCGATGTCCTCGCCTGCGTCGGCGCGTTTGCGAAGGCGTGGGCAAGCCAAGCCAGCGGCTCTGACGGCCGGTCTACGCCAACAAACCCATCGAGTACGTCAATGATATCTTCCCATGCCTCACGCAACAGCGAGAGCTGGGCGAACATCACCCTGTCTGAATAGCTTGTCGCCGGCGTGATAAGCGATCGCGTCTTCTCGGCCATCGCTGCGAGCGCTTCAGGTCTCGCTATCCGATAAATATCCGCCACAGCGATATGGGCCCCGACACCCAGCGGCCAGCGTTCGAGGAGTTGCTCGACATCTTCGTCAAGATTTACGCCCATCTTACCAGCTTGCCGCGCGCGGAAGACCAACACGTCGAAAAGCTGGCGCGCAGCAATCGGCAGTTTTTCACGGCGCTCGTCGGTCGCCTCCTTGATGACCTCCGGCCATTCGTGGAGGTTGGAAAGTGCTACAAGCAGTGGAATGACCGCATTGTCGGAAAGGAGAGCTCTGCGGAGGAGGTGTTTCGCCTCGGCGAATGCTTCGAGATCAATAGCAACCCATGCCGCCGTCAGCGTAGCATTTGGATCTTTGGTCCCAGTCGCCAGAACTTGGTCTGCAATGCGTTTCGCCTGCTCAAGATCTCCCAGCGCCCGGTAGGCAGTTACGAGATTATACCCAACCATGCACCAATCGGGCTCAGCCGCATGCTCAAAGTGACGAACCTCATCCCAGTGGCGCTGCAGCAGTTCCGCGCCCTTGCTAAGCTTGGTCTGTCGATCATCGCGAACAGGGCCGAGGCGTTCGACGACGTTGCCGGAAAGAGCCTCGTCGACCAGCGCCTCACCGGCCATACGGATAGAACTGCCATGTTCAGGGAAGCGTTCGAGCGTCTCGGCAGCGAGAGCCCACCAGCTATTCGGGGCACCTTTCTGGCGCAGGTAGTTAATGTGGTGGATGCGAACGTTATGGTCATCCAGAAGGTCCAGAGGGACGATGGCCATGGGGTCTCTCTCGACACTGTCCATCGCCGCCACTTGGAAGGCGAACCCGGCAGCACCTGTATTACCAGAATCCTCAGCGAGTGTTTTCTTTGCAAACGCCCAGGCACTCACCAAATCTCCCTGAATGGCGAGTGAAAGGATCTTGTTCGATCGCATGCGTGGGTCTGTCGGATTGAGGGTATAAGCTTCATCGAGAAGATGGGCGGCATTGATTTCTTCGCCAAGCTTCATCTGGGAGATCGCCAGATTGACCTTGACCCGCGCACGGACCGAGACCGCACTCTTCTCGTCGAGTGTATTATCAAGTGCTTGGAGCAATTCCAGCGTGGTACGCGGCTTCCCTGCGTTCAGCATATCGCGATATTGGTCGATCTGTGCATCGAGATGCTGATCGAAGGCACTGCGGGCCGTATCTATTGGACCGATCGCAATCGTCGTCCGGATCTCCGCCAGATATTGTAGGGTCTGGTCATTCTGAGCGCGGATCTCCGCTTGCCCCGACAGCGTCTCGCTTCCGAGCTCAAGCAGGCGATTGGTCGATGCGCTGTAATCAGGGTCGAAGGCAGCAAGCGCCTTCGGGTCGTTTCTGATCTTTTCCTGGAGGGTGTCCCAGCCCCAGACCTGAATATCGACTATGCGGCCACGCTTCGCCTGTTCTTGGGCCAACTCAATCGCAAGGATATCGTGAGCGGCGTCGTTGGTCGCGGTGGTGACGATATAGAATTCCGTTAGTGCCGGTTCGATACTCATCGCCTGCTCGACCTCCTCGCGGATCATCGTTTCGCGGAGCTTCGCGCCACGGGTGATGAGTTTGCACTGGATGCCGACCGGCTGGTGTGGATTTCGGTCGCGCTTGCCGATCAGATCAAGGCCAAACTGCTTCTTGCCTCGCGTACCCACATGCTTGACGTTTGGATCATTGAGAAGCCCTGCGAAAAGCGGAATACAGTTGCTCTCAAAAACCTTGTCGTCGGTCGGGATATTGATGATCGTCGAGGAAGCCACGCGTCGGTTTTTCCATTTCCCTATAGAGAAATTTGGGACTTACTTGCCATTCCCAAGCTAAAAATTGAACGTCAGTTTACGCTGAAAGCGGCCGCTTCTACAACGGCGCCTTCTGCACTGAATGGAGTAAATTCGGTCGATCGTTGCCATGAGAGTTGACGCCGCACATGGCTACTTTCGCTCATTTCCTCCCGATAACCGACATTCTACTCTCGCCTACATGGTGGACGAAACGCACTCATGCGTTCGGTCTCCAAAGCAGACATCGACGAACAAATCGCCCAGCGTGGCGCTCGACAAGTCATTATGTTCGCGCAAAACTGTGGACGGATGAAGAACGAGTAGGGCTAGCATGGGCACGGAAATCAATCTGATGGTTGGCGGGATCTCGCTGTCCTACGCCAAAAACCACATGGGCATTGATTTCGGGCATTTGTTTCAGGAAGGAGATCAAACTCAACGTAGAAGTGAGGAGATAGATAACGACAACAATTCTGAGAATTCTGAAAAGGAGGAAGATCGGGAAATTTCAGGGATGGTATTTGCACGGACATTGCGTCGGATAGTTCCACGCCTAGAATTGTTGAACCATTCGTTGGATACTGCGCGAATGGAGTACGAGGCCGTTATTGCCGGTTCTGTGGTACCTCCGCGGGATGATGAGAGTTCTTTCCTAACTTTCGAAGATTTCTGCTTGCTTGCCTGTCGCTATCCGATCAGTTCAATGAGCGACGAGTATATCGAAGACGAAACACAAGATTGGGAGAGAACTGCACAGGGTCGCTTCGCCGTATATGCTGACGATTTTTCACGACTGCCTAGCGATCGATTGGATAATCTATACTACTCAGAAGGAAGCTATTTTTCATCATATATTTGCATCTTAAGTGCCGAATCGATGCTACAAGTCTTCGCTCTTAATCCCGAGAATTTGGATATTGAAGTATCCTGGGAATTTGGCCCTCTTGTTAGTAACGGCTGGGCTAGCATTCACGATTTTCAGCCGAACGCACGACGACCCCAGAAAGTGTTGATAGCGACAGAGGGTTCATCGGATACGACAATTATCAAAAGATCGCTCACAATCTTTCATCCGGATATTGCCGATTTCTTTAATTTTGTTGATGTGAGGAACACACATCATTTTTGGAGTGTGAGTAGCCTCGTAAAATTCGCCGAAGGGCTCATGCGTATCGATATCCAAAACAAAATTCTCTTTATTTTCGACAATGACGTAGAAGGAAGGCAGGGTTTCCAGCGTCTCCAATGTCTATGCCTACCAAACAACATGCGCTCGATGCGATTGCCGGATTTAGATGAATTTAGCACCTTCCCCGTTTGCGGTCCCGGTGGAGAGAGTTCAGCAGACATCAATGGACGCGCCGCGGCGATCGAATGCTATCTTGACCTCAACCTTCCAAATTACGGACCTCCAAAAATTAAATGGAACAAAAGGGGAGAGAATGTCGATCGCTGGCATGGAGCTTTAGAGTTCAAAGACTCGTATTCACGTCATTTCAATAAACAGACCGATGAAGCATTCCGCGATGGAACCTACAATTCTGCAAAGCTACAGATTTTACTCGACACGCTAATCAAGGAAGCCGCGAAAATCTCTTTCCCGGTCTGATCTAATAAGATCGTGGATATTTTGGTTTGATTTGGACCGCGGGAAACATACAAATTAACCGCTCAATATGCATAAAAATGCCTCTCCCTTTTTTCATTCCCGTGCCGAGACCAGACTCTCTGCTATCGCCTTCATGTCAGACATACAGGCGGTTGGGAGCGTTTCCCGAAAGCCGACATGAATCATCCGACGCTCTGCTGGCAAAGCCGGATTGCGGACTTGCGCATACATTTTACCCTGTCGAGGTTCGAATCTCACCAAGCGGGCCGGGAACGATGAAGTTGGCACTATACCTACACCATAGACACCTAATAAAGCCCGCTGTAAGCTTCCATGCCATTAGGCACCCTTGCGGAACGGATGGAATCGGATGGCGATATGGTTGAGCCCTGATCTCCCGATGAGAGGAACGGAATGCTACAGCTGAGGACTACTAGGCGCAGTAGTGACAGAAGTCTTATCAACTAGCGTGCTGACCGCATCCTTGAAGTCCTTTGATTCCCTAAGATTGGATTGAACGGCCTGCAAATCGCGCGATTTCAGGGTCTTGCAACGCTGCCGCGTTCCCACATCATAGATTTCCCCTGTGATGGCATCGAGTTTTAATCCCTTGTCGTAGTCATGCCCGTGCAATGGTGACGGCCACTCGTCGGCATCGTTCTTGTGGAATTTCCAAATGTAGCCACCGCGTTTCACCTGTTTCTCAATCAGGTAGCGTACGACCTCGAACTCCTCGGCAATGCTGTCCTCGGATGTTTCGACAGTCAGCAGTGCTGTAGCAGGCTGGTTTTCAGGAAGCTTGGAAAGCCCGTAGGCAAACCAACTTAGCGGGACGATCCAATCGTCGTCGCCTTTGTATTCAATGTTAAGCCGAACGGTGGAACGGCCATCCTTGAAAACATGCTCGCCTACCTCCTTCCCCCTGTAAGTGATTTTTCCCGTCTGCGGATCGAACTGTAGCGACATGGCTGTCCTAGTGAATGCTGGCCCATCCAGGAGCCGGAACACGATCTAATACAGTACGAACCATGAAGAGTCACAGGCTCCTTACATTCGTCGTGCCAACATCCTGAAGGATTGTTCTGTGCAAGACCTTCGTCAGTTCCAACGGATGTAGTCGGCTGACAGCCGCTTGAACTCGGTGCTGGTCGCGCAACCTGGATTCGCCTCAATATGGTCGATGAGGTAGGTCAGGCACTCGATCAGCCGTTGGTTGATGACGTTGGTACGAGCGGCTTCTAACGCCTGCTTAGCTTGGGTCCGGCAGATCGCGCGGCCTAGTTGACCCGAAATCTCGTAGTAGGTGAACGCGGCCATGACGTGCGACGCGAACTTGTCACCGCCAAGGTTCAGGATCGCGTCATAATAGCGCTTGCCACCGGGCGAGACGCCGTTGTTGTAGGAAACACCCCTTCCGATCCGGCACAGCAGGACCGTCTTGAAAAGACGGGCCGCGAGGTTGTCGAAGATCGAGCTTTGATCCGGAACATAGGACCACAAGTTGGCAGCCACAGGTGCCTCGTGGTGAAAATTGTCCCAACCATTGTGCTTGTCCAGCAACTCCGTAATAAGCGTATCGACAATAATGACGCGCTCAGATGCTGAACGGTAGGCATTGCCACCGACAAGGCCGAAGAACTGCTCCCCGAGGGTATATTTATCCTTATAGAGATTGGTGTTGTAGCCTTCCAGTACGATCCCTAGCCGGTAACGCGGCTCGTCAGGGCACGTCTTCCAGAGCGCAGGCGCCAGGACGGCGATGTTCTTCCGCACCCCCGGATCGGTGTCCGGGGCGACGTAGATTCCGAACACCGTCCTAAGCAGGCTTCCGCACAGGTGGCTCGGCAGCTCCGTAAAGCGGCGCTCGATGTTCTGTTTTGTGGCCTGATCGAGAGGCGTAGTATGCCCCTTCAAATTGGAAATGAAGGCTTGGACTTGAAGAGCCGCCTCGGTCGGCCGGTCGTGCAGAACGTCCTGAACACAAGTCTGCAACCAGCCAAGCAGCTCAAAGGCGTTGATGTTGTAGTTGGTCGGATGGGATATGCCGATATCATTCCGCATATCCAGAATGTGCTTAAGCTTCTTGTAAGTGGTATCGGAAATCAGTTCCAACTTACGGCATGTATCGAGGAGCACTGCATCCTTGAGAGCGGCGAGATCATCCTCGGTCTTGTAAAATTCGCGCGTTTTGCTGCCCCCCACGGCAGCATCGAAGAAAATGTCGAGTCCGTAGAGCGATGCCTTCTTCCGAAGGTCGATCACGACCTCGTTCCAGATCGCGTTAAGCGCATAGTCGAACAGGCCGGAGCCAGCCCCGATCACGAACTTGGCAAGGTACCGTGCGTCGCGTTTGACCTCCGCCGGCAGCGATTGGAGATACCCCGGAAGGTTGCTCGCGATGATCGAGCGTTCGGACGGGTCGGCCATGATGTTGTCATAAGGTAGACCCACGTCACGCAGAAAATCCACTAGGCGCTGAGCCTGCGGATCGACAAGGCTATTGGAGCCTGTCGTGGCAACAATGGTGCTCATCAACTAGCTTCCAATGCTTATGATTGCGTGGAGCCCTTTGCTCATGCGAGATGCCGCAGGCCATGCTTTTGCACGAGAGAGAGTAGCTTGAGCGCGATACCGCTCGGCTTCTTCGCGCCGGTCTCCCACTTCTCTACAGTGCTCTCGCTCGTGTTGAGATAGCGAGCAAACACAGGCTGGCTGACATTGTTCGCCTCGCGGAGTTGCTTGATTTGTGCAGGCTCGATCGGAGGCGGCACGGTCAGGCAGGACTCGTCAAATCGGCGCATCGTCGCCTTGTCGATCGTTCCCGCCCGTAACATGCCTGCAGCGCTGCTATGGATCGCCTCGAAGGCGTCGCTCTTGTATTTAGGCTTTCTGCTCATGACAAATCTCCACAAGCTCCTTGGCAACTAGTTCCTTGGCAAGGTCTTCCGCTGATTTAGTCGCATACACATCGGCCAAATCGCGAAAGGCATCTAGTTCGTCGTCCTCTATGTTCTCCCTGTCCTTTTTTGCGAACAGGTAGGCATAAACCCAATACTTACGGCCCCGCGCTAGGATGATACTGCGATGCATATTTTTGTTGAGGCGTTTCTTGAAAACGCCCCCGCCCAGGTCGTCAGCCTGACCCTTCATGACCTCCGCGATGGCCTTGCAGAGTTCCTCATCCGTGATAAGGGCCTTTCTCGCCGCCTTGGAGAACCAGCGGGTTTTGAAGACCCGTGTAGCTTCCTCAGCCTCGGTCATGGTCGATATGTAGCACTAAGTGCTATCAACGGCAAGATGCCGGAATCGACGGGACGCCCCACTTCCGTCGGGGAAGAGTCGGTGCGCGAAGGCGCCGCGGATGGTCTGCCACAGATTCTCGCCTCTTCCTGAGGGTGGTGGATACTCTCAAAGCGAGGGCAAGCGGCAGTTTTCCAACGGCGAAGGCCAGGTAATTGGGAGGGGCGTAGCGAACCACTGACAAGCCCCGGATATGATGGAGAACTGCCGGATACCGTAGAGTAGGCTCCGGACCATGTGGGATTCGAACGCTTATACTGAATCAATTGGCTGGTGCTTGACTTTTTGTGAGCAAATGTCGGTTTTTAAAAAGTCACATGGGTTACTTGAACGACCGGAATGGGGTGAAAACCTTCGCGAGGGTCATCCATGTGAATGTCCGGTTTTACCGATCGCCCTACACAAAGCTGACCTTCCGTTTACCCCCGATAGTGTTGAAAAAGTCGCTCTTGCTTTGAGAGTGAAGCACTGATTCACTCTTCGCAGGAGGAACCTGCAAATGATGGGTGATCGAACGAAAATACAGGAGGCACTGTTCTACGAGTTCCGTCTTGAAGATCATGTGCCAGCTGGCCACCTTTTGCGTTCAATTGATCGCTTTGTTGATCTAGACGGCCTGCGTGAGCATCTTCGCCCATTTTACAGCGGCACGGGGCGGCCTTCGATCGATCCCGAACTGATCATCAGGATGTTAATCGTTGGCTACGTGATGGGTATTCGATCCGAGCGACGGTTATGTGAAGAAGTCCATCTTAACCTGGCCTACCGGTGGTTCTGTGGCCTTGGTCTCAACGGCCCTGTGCCTGATCATTCGACATTCTCGAAAAACCGGCACGGACGCTTCCGGGAGAGTGATCTGCTTCGCCAAATGTTCGAAATGACCGTCCGGCAGTGCATCGCCAAGGGGCTGGTGGGCGGTGAAGGCTTTGCGGTCGATGCCAGCACGATCAAGGCCGACGCTAATCGGCAGCGCAGTGTTCCGAGCCCAGACAAGCTGCCAATCGAGGCAGCCCATCGTGCTGTGCGGGAGTATTTCTCGGTGCTGGACGATGCTGCATTTGGGTCTGCTACGCCCGTACAACCAAAATATATCTCTCCGGTCGATCCTGCGGCACGTTGGAACGCTGCAAGCGGTGGCCTAGCTTATTATGCCTACTGCACAAATTACCTCATCGACCTTAAATCGGCTGTCATCATGGATGTAGAAACCACGACAGCCATCCGGCAGGCCGAGGTTACGGCGCAACGCCGAATGATAGAGCGTACGCAGGAAATATTTGGAATATGGCCCGAAAGGCTTGCTGCGGATACAGCTTATGGATCCGCTGAAAATCTTGCGTGGCTGGTTCATGAGCGTGGCATAGAACCTCACATTCCGGTCTTCGACAAATCTGCCCGGCAGGACGGGACTTTCGAACGCCGAGATTTCACATATGACCACGTGCACGATCTTTACGTCTGTCCTGGTGGACAGGAACTGAAGCAGCAGTGGCGCAAGATCAACTCGGATCGACCAAACACCCCTCCCGACAACCTACTTCGATACCGTTCGTCGAAACTGGCGTGCGACGTATGCACTCTCAAACAAAAATGCTGCCCCAATCAGCCCAATCGTAAGGTTCTGCGCTCTGTTCATGAAGGTGCTCGTGATATGGCCCGCGACATTGCCTTAACCGACGCCTATATTGTCTCCAGACGAGAACGAAAGAAGGTCGAAATGCTGTTTGCTCACCTCAAGCGCATTTTGAAGATCGATCGGTTGAGGCTCAGAGGACCAAACGGCGCCCGTGATGAGTTTCATCTCGCCGCAGCTGCCCAAAATCTCCGCAAAATGGCGAAACTGATACCTCCCGGAGCGCCTGCCTTATCCACCTGAGGCAAGAAAGCCGCACGCATATCGAAGTGGTTGGGCAACACCTTCACTCTTCACCATGAGTTTTTCAACACTATCCCCCCATAGCTGTCGTATCAGCAGGAGAGGATCAACTCTGCCATCCCGTCCAGCCGGACCTTATGCCGCTCCCAGTCCGGCATGACACGTTCCATGAGCCCCCAGAAAGCAGGGCCATGATTGTGCTCCTTCAGGTGGCAAAGCTCATGCAGAATCACATAATCAATGCAATCACGCGGGGCTTTGACCAGATGCGGGTTTAGCGTGATGGTCCCTCCCGGTGAGCAGTTGCCCCACTGGGTCTGCATCATCTGAAGCTTCAGGGCAGGGGACGTTGTCACCCACAGTGTTGTGGGAACGAGTGCGGACAGGCGGTTCCGAAACACCTCCTGCGCCCGCGTAAAATACCAGAGTTCCAGCATCTTCTGGATCCTCAGAGCATGGCGTTCCTGCACGGACACCTCCAGCCGCCCGCGCAGCATCCGCACAATTTCAGGCGCATCCGGTTGATGATGCACTTTCAGTAGATGCCGCCGCCCCAGATAGAAGTGGCTTTCTCCGCTGACATACGTGCGAGGCGTGGCATGTTCCTGCACCGCCCGGAAGTCCCGCAGCTTCTGCCAGATCCAGCGGGTTTTCTGGTGTAGAGCCTTGTCCAGATCAGCCTCTGTCGTGCCATCTGGGACAGAAGCCTCCACACGCAGGTCCGGATGCACCTTGATCCGCAGGGTTGTGCCGGGGCGGGTTCGTGGGATCAGATTTATGCGGATCTGCTCCCCTCCATAGGTCAGGACGCGAGTGGGAGTTTCTTTCATGCTCAGCCGCGTAGGGTATCAGCAGGACCAGCCCGCATGATCTGGATGACCTGCTCGATGATTTCCTGCGCCTTGTCCACCCCAAAGCCTGCTTTCTGGCCCGCACTGAACAGCAGCGGCAGCAGTTCTTTCCTGACCGCCTTTTCCATATCCGGGCGACTAAGAGAATTCTCCCGCACCGCCTTATCCACGACCTTGTCGACCTCAAACGCCAGATCAATCCAGCGCTGTTTTTCTTCGTCCGTCTGCTTATGATTGAAGATGGCCGCCAGTGTTTTCAGGAACACGCCATAATAGGCCTGCGCATGGCGATGCCCGTCAAAAACAGACGGGATGTTCTCCAGTTTGCGTTCGGCTACTTGCTCCTCAAACTCCTGAAACAGCATGAACTGCTTGAGGGGATGGTCGAACAGGCTTTCTGCTTCCTCAATCACCTTGCGCAGCAGGGCCGAGAACGCTTCCTTCGCATACGGATCATCCTGCATCTCGTGGTCGATCATCTTCGTCACACGGGTGCGGATCAGGTCCGTCTCGTTGCGGGTTTTCTCCTCGCTCCAGTTTTCGGGTTCGTTGTCTTCGGGCTTCTGGCCCATCTTGCCGACGGCATAGAGCCCTTGGGACTCATGCACCTTCACACCCGCCACATGCCGGTCCAGCAGTTTTTTGACCTGCTCGGCATACTGGTCGAAGTCCACGGTTTCACCGGTATCCTGCATGACCATCTGGCGCAGGCTGGTCATCTGCTTCAGCGTCTCCTTGTAGGTGGCGCGGTCTTTTTCCGTGAAGCTGGTGTCCTCAAAGAAGGCCACGGATTGCAGGGCCACCTTCAGGCAGGTGGCAAACTTCGTCAGCGCTTCATAGAAGTCATCCCGGCGCTTGAGGTTCACGTCCACCATCTGGCCGTGCTCCTCCACCATACGGGGCATCAGCACAGCCCGAAGCTGCTGGAGGTCGCTCCTGTTCTTCACGCCCTCAAAAATGGCCCAGAGTGCTTTGTGCAGAGCGGGGAGTTCGCGGTATTCCGTGCTCATCTGGCTATACAGCCCAGCAATATCTTTTGGGTCATATCCGCCGACATTCTCAGCCGCCAGTTCATCGTATTTGGCCAGCGTGGTGTCCAGCTCCGCCAGAATACCACGATAATCGATCAGCAGACCATGCTTCTTCTGGTCATGCAGGCGGTTCACACGGGCAATGGCCTGCAACAGATTGTGCTGCTTCAGCGGCTTGTCGATATAGAGCACCGCATTCTGCGGTTCATCAAAGCCGGTCAGCAGCTTATCGACCACAATGATCAGCCTGAGATCCGGATCCTTTTCAAAACGCTCAATAACGCCGCGTGTGTAATCCTCCTCATTCTGACTGCCGACATTGTCCTTCCACCAGTCCTGAATTTCCGGCTGCCTGCGCTCATCCACTTCCGTATGGCCCTCGCGCGTATCAGGCGGACTCATGACGATAGCGCTCTCGAACAGACCGACCTCATCCAGATACTGCTTGTAGCGGATGGCGGAGAGCTTGCTGTCACAGGCCAGCATACCCTTGAGGCCGCTGTCGATATTGCTGTCGAAATGCGTCGCCAGGTCCATGGCGATCAGCCGGATGCGGTCGTCCGCCTTGTAGACTTGATTGGCGCGGGCAAAGCGCTTCTTGAGGTCCGTGACCTGTTCTTCCGTCAGTCCCTGCGTGATGCGCTCGAACCAGGCATCAATGGCGCGGTCATTCACATCCAGATCAGGCTTGCGCTCTTCATAGAGCAGGGGCGTCACCGTGCCGTCCGAGACGGCCTGCTGCATCGTGTAGGAGTGGATGATCTTGCCAAACCGGCTGGTGGTCTCACTCCCCTTGAGCAGCGGCGTGCCTGTAAAGGCAATGAAGGCGGCGTTGGGGAGCGCGTGCTTCATGCGGGCATGGTTCTCACCGCCCTGACTGCGATGGCCTTCATCCACCAGCACGATGATGTCCGCACTGTCATTATGACACTCGGGCAAAGTGGTGGCGGTGTGGAACTTGTTGATGAGCGAGAAGATGATGCGCTCCTGCCCATGCCCGATCTGCTGTGCCAGACGGCGACCTGAGGTGGCCAGTGCCTCTTCCTTGTCTTTCTTATCCGCCAGTTCGCCACCGGTGGAGAAGGTCGCGCTCAACTGGCGCTCCAGATCTTTGCGGTCTGTCACCACCAGAATGCGACACTGTTTGAGATCGTCATCCAGAATGAGGGCACGGCTGAGGAACACCATGGTAAAGGACTTGCCCGACCCGGTCGTGTGCCAGACCACCCCGCCCTCGCGCCCCCCATCGCTACGGCGGGACTTGATGCGCTCCAATAGGCGCTTGATCCCAAAAACTTGCTGATAACGGGCGACGATCTTGCCTGCCTTGCGGTCGACCAGTGTGAAGAACCGCGCCATGTCCAGCAGACGCTCGGGCGAGAGCAGGCCGATCAGCAGCCGGTCCTGATCCGTGACATGCAGCGGGCGAGACGTCCAGTCCTCGAACCAGTCCCGTGCAGGGGGCTTCCGGTCGGCAAACAGCGCGTCTTTCTGGGCACCTGAAAGCGGCGCATTCTTGAGCGCCTCCATCCGGCTTTCGGGAATGTCCTCTTCCTTCCAGCTTGCCCAGAATTTTTTCGGCGTGCCGCAGGTGCCATAGCGCCCGTCATGCCCGGTGATGGAAAGCAGAAGCTGGCTGTAGGCAAAAAGCTGGGGGATTTCATCCTTGTTCTGATTGCGGATGCTCTGGGAAATTCCGGCATCCACCGTCGGGCCTTTGCCCGGCTGGCCATCAGGGCGCTTGGCCTCGATCACGGCCAGCGGAATGCCGTTGACGAAACACACGATATCCGGTCTGCGCGTCTGTGTCAGATCCGTGCGGAGGACACTGAATTCTTCGGTAAAGGTAAAGCTGTTATTGGCCGGGTTCTGCCAGTCGATGAGGGCGATGGTCGGGTTGGCCTTGCGCCCGTTAATGAACTCGGTAATGGCAATGCCGAACAGCAGATGCGTTGTCATCTTCTCATTGGCGTCACGCAGGCCGGAGACAAAGTCCGGATGCGTGACGTGAGAGACAAGCCGTTCAATGGCCTGATCGGACAGAGCGTGTTCCTGTCCTTCAAACGTGAAGCGGCGTTTTTTCAGTTCCGCCCGTAGGAGAGAGTCCAGCACCACGGCACTCTGCTTGCCGCCCCGCAAGGCCAGTGCTTCGGATGGGGGCAGAAACCGCCAGCCGAGGGTGCTGAGCAGGGCCAGTGCCGGAAGTTTGGCGCTGTATTCTTCCTGAAATTTCGGGGCGGGAGCCATGGTTTTAAATATCCTGTGAACTGAAATAACTTAATCGACTTTTACGCGGCGTTTGCCCGTGAGAAGCTGCTGCATCAGGGCTTTCTTTTCCTGACGCAGACGGGAGAGATCGGATTCAAGCGCTGTGATTTCTTCGTCCGCTGTGGTCAGAACAGCGGCGATGGCTTTTTGTTCGGGGAGAGAGGGGAGATTGATTTTGATTTGTGAAAAAGCGGACCAACGCAAACTGCCACGTCTATCTACTGAAGAATTGGTGGCTGCGGCGAAAATTTGACGATAATGATCTGTTTTTAGAACTGCAAAAACAAACAACGGGTCAGCGTTTTCTTCCATTGAGAAAATAGTATAAATAGGACTTACGATCGCGTTGTCATGAAGATTTTGTAGGCCGATGGAACCTTCTTCGACGTGATTTGATGGAAACCCAATCTGATTTCTTGATATAATTTTATATCCTGAAAGATCATCACTATAAACTTTCTTATTGAAGAAAGATAAAGAATCTACAAATCCTTTTGTTTTTGTGCAGGAAATAACCGGATAATCTTTTCTGTTTTTATTCCGGATAGAAATTTCCTTTGCGATATTTCCAATATTTGTTTTCTCCCACTCCCCTGAGAACCCCGGCAGGCGTTTTTTGCCTGTGAGGAGTTGCTGCATGAGGGCTTTTTTCTGCTGCTGGCTGTTGGCCAGAAGCTTCTCCGTCCCCTCAATCGCACGATCCCACGTCGAGAGGATCGCCGCGATCTTCTTCTGTTCGGGGAGAGGGGGGAGGAGGATTGGAAAAGTTCTAATCTGTTCAAGAGCTAATTTTGGTTGAGCATTGTTGGTTTTTACATTTTCAATGTATGACTGAATAAAAGGTGATCTAAGAAATTCCATGAGGAAAATTTTGTTTGCTTTTATTTCTGAAATTCTATCAGCATTTTCTGTTAAATTTGCTCCGTTCAATTCATCTGGAATTGATCCGATAACTCCTATTGTTCCTGCTACAGTAATAAATAGGTCATCTTTGAATATTCTATATTTTTCAATGGATTTTGACAAATTCTCTGGAACATATTTTATATTTGAAATGCATACTCCGCCATCCAACATGTCTGTTACTCTGATATACGGATAGCCTGTATCGTGGGAAACTAACACACCGCCTTTTGGAAGTCGTTTTCCCCCCGTGACTTTGGAAATTTCGCCCAGTTGAACATTTTTCCACCCCTCAGGAAGCATAACCCAACTCCTTCAGATAAGCGTCCATCTGCGCTTCCAGCTTGCTCAGTTCCGCCTTGATTTCCGCCCGTTCGGCCCGAACAGCGTTCAGGTCGATTTCCTCTTCTTCCTCGAAGGTATCGACATAACGGGGAATGTTCAGGTTGTAGTCGTTCTCCTTGATCTCGTCCGGCGTGGCGAGGTGCGCGTATTTGTCCACGTCCTGGCGGGCGCGGTAGGTGTCCACAATCTTGGTGATGTTCTCTTCGGTCAGCACGTTCTGGTTCTTGCCCGCCCTGAACTCGCGGCTGGCGTCAATGAACAGCACGTCCTTCGTCTTGCGGTCCTTGCGGAAAATCAGGATGGCGGCCGGAATCCCCGTGCCGAAGAACAGCTTTTCCGGCAGGCCGATCACGGCATCCAGCAGGTTTTCCTCAATCAGCTTCTGACGGATCCTGCCTTCCGAACTGCCCCGGAACAGCACGCCATGCGGCACTACCACACCCATGCGGCCCGTGCGGTCTTTCAAGGTGGCAAGCATGTGCAGGATAAAGGCGTAATCGCCTTTGGTCTTGGGCGGCACACCACGGGCAAAGCGGTGATGCACGTCCTGCTCCGCCTCATCATGCCCCCATTTGTCGAGACTGAAGGGCGGGTTGGCCGTCACCACGTCAAATCGCATCAGGTGGTTTTTATCATCCAGCAGCTTGGGGTTGCGGATGGTGTCGCCCCATTCAATGCGGTGGTTGTCCTCGCCATGCAGGAACATGTTCATCTTGGCAAAGGACCATGTGGAGCCAATGGCTTCCTGCCCATACAGGGCATAATCCTTGCTGCCCTTGTGGTTCTGCGTCACCTGCCGACCGCATTTCATGAGCAGGGAAGCCGAGCCACAGGCCGGGTCACAGATGGTCTCACCTGGTTGCGGGCTCAGAATACGGGCCAGCAGTTCGCTGACTTCCGGCGGGGTGTAGAACTCCCCGGCTTTCTGTCCGCCACTGGCGGCAAAATTCTTGATCAGAAACTCATAGCCATTGCCGATCACGTCCAGATTACCCACGCGGGAAGGGCGCAGGTTGAGGTCCGGCTTGTGAAAATCCTCCAGCAGATGCCGCAGGATCGTGTTCTTCTGCTTTTCATCGCCCAGCTTGTCGGAGTTGAAGCTGATGTCTTGGAAGACGCTCTTGCCCGCGTCCTTCAGTTTGGTGCCGTTGGCTTCTTCAATGGCGTGTAGGGCTTTATCAATCCGCTCGCCGTTTCCGGGGGCGTTGCGCTCTTTATAAAGCGTATAGAAGTCCGAGCCCTTGGGCAGAACAAAGCGTTCCTGCGCCATCATGGCTTCGATCAGGGCGGGGTTGTCGCCGTATTCTTTTTTGTAGCTGTCATAATGGTCCTGCCACACATCGGAGATGTATTTCAGGAACAGCATGGTCAGCACGTAATCGCGGTAGGTGTCGGGGCTGACGGTGCCACGGAAGGTATCGCAGGCGCTCCACAGCGCCTTGTTGATGGTGTCCTGTGAAATCTGCTCGGTCACGAACTCAAATCCTGTTTCAAAACGTAAGGGAGTGTCAGCTCGCCAGAAGGTCTCTGGCAAGCCCGGTCATGATCTGTTGATTGGTCTGGCGCAGGCGGTGGAGAAGGTCCTCCTCGCGCTGCATGGCGCTGGCCAGTCCGACAATCTGTTCCTGTCGAGGCAAAGGGGGTAGCAGAACGGGCGTGGCCTCCAGAACCGGCCGGGCAATGTTGCGGACCAGGGTGGAACTCTGGGCGTTCTGCTCCAGATGCCGTTGCGCGGGTTCCTGATTGAGCCACCACGCCAGATAAGCAGGCAGCACATCCGGACGTGACACGCGCAGCAGAAAGAAGTGCGGAGCAGCGACAGCCTGAAGGCTGCCGATGCTCTCATCAATCAGAACTGCCTGTGACACATTGCCACGGGCCGGAAAGAGAATATCGCCCGGACGCAACCAGTCCGGCTCACGGCGACCAGACACCTCGGTGCGCACGCAGGACGCCCAGTCCACGCCAGAAGGTGAGGTGTCCCGCATCTGCACGACAGCTGTTTCCGCACCAGAAACGGGGTCAATCCGTCCTCTGAACGGGTGCCCCGCCGAGATGTTGGCGACTGCCACAAGATCCATTTTCTGTGCGCCATTTGGTTTCATGTTATTGTGGTAGGCGATTGGGAGAGCGGCGTCAACAGGATTTTACCATTGGCTTTCGTGCAGAGAAACACTCCTATAAATTTTGCCTTTATGGGGTGATGACGCGTCATGACAGTGTCACTCGGGTGTCATTTCTATCGTACCTCTGGTGCTCTCTGAGAGGCCGGGATGACGGCGTCATGACACCACCTCAAATGGTGTCATGCGTTCGGTGACACTGTCAGGAGTTGTTATTGCAGCCGTCATGACGGGGTCATGACATCTGTCACCCAAAGCGTCATTGGTGTCATGAGTCCTGGAAAACGGCAGAAAACAGCCATTTTTCTTTTTTCGGCGTGTCCCGGTTTTTTGGGCGTGTGAGGGCACGCTACCTCAATTTCATACGCATGCTCCGCAAACATATGAAATCGCTACGTTTTTTTTGTTCTATCGCGGCATTTTTGCGACGCAAAAATCAAAGCCGCTCTTTTTCTCCGCTTCCAGTGCTCTTGCACCTGCGGTGCGCCCTGATGACGGGGTGTGAAGGTGTCATTTTTCGGGGTGGGCGTTGTGAGGCGCATGACCCCAAATTCCCCAGAGGATTTTGTTCCCTGTATCTTTGGGAGTGAGGATTAGGGTGGGGCGTCTCGTTCCTTCATGCTTTGAACGAGAGAAAACAATGTCTGATCGCACTACGATTTCGTCCGCCACCGAGGTGGACCTCATGCAAATTGTCGCCCTGCACCGGCTGCTTGATTTTGCTGTTAGTGAGGCTCTTGCCGGTAACGTGGATGACAGTGTCCTGGAAGGCGTGGTCATCCTGACACGCATGGTTGGCCACAAGGTCAGGCTGGTTGCCAACAGGGTGCTGGGGAGTGATGCCTCTTCCCGCGATGACTGAAGCCAATGCTGCGAATGAGCAGTAAGCCGCTACAGCTTAATTTTCCCTTTTCATAATACACGCATGTTCTCAGAATGCTCGCTGAGTAATGGGGAACGTGCGTCCACATTACGGACACTTCAAATGACACCCGCTTTACCGAACAATGATCGTTTTAATAATGCTCTTCCAGCTTGGATGTTCGCTGGTTTTTTCCGCCCGAACGACATTGAGCGTTACGCTCAGCTTTCTCATGATCTGCTGGTGACGCCGACGCCGCAGATGCTGGAGTTCTGTGATGGAGGCCCCGAACTGGTCGCCCGATATAACCGTGACAAGGCCTTATGGCGCGCCTTTCGTCAGCGTGTGGCAGCGTATCACCGGAATCTCCCTGCCTGGCAGGAGCAGGTTCGCGTCAATAACTACAGGATCGGCTCCATTGTGGAACTGGCTGTTTATCGGCGCCTGCTGCAAGCACAGGAGAGCGGCCTCAATATTATGGTTCAGCCACCCATTCGAGAATTGGGAAACAGAGGATTTGCGGATTTCGGTCTGTATTTCAAAGGACACCCCACAGTCTACATTGAGGTTGCCGGGACCGTTACGAGTGCCGGGCAGTCGGTCTCTGAAAATGCTGAGAAATTCCGTATTGGCATTGAGGAACGTCTGATGCGCTACATGGGTGTTGCACCTGTAGAGGTGATCCATATCGACGAGGTCTGCGATGTGTTCGTCCAGACAGAGCGGGTTCGTCAGGCTATTAAACGAGCAAAAAATGCATAATTCGTTTTTATCTAAAAATGAAATACTGAAAGAAAAAAGAGACATTAGCGGATAGCGCTTATCCAGTGACACGGGTCAGCCCATGACGGCTGGTCCGTTTCTTTGGAGGGTCGGAGTTTGTTCTAAATTTCGATTTTTCGATGACGTGTTTCATAACGTCTGATAGTCGCGAAAAAACGCGCAATATGCTGAAAATAAAGACAAAAAATATCAAGAATTTTTGATCACTTTTTCGTGGCGTATGAAATTGAGGTAGCGTGCCCTTTTGAGGCTGCCACAGGCTGGTGTGCAATAGTGATGTCACGCTTTTCGCAGGGGAAAAACAGTGACGCAGACTCATGAAAATCCCACACCGGATCTGATATCCGCAAATGACAATCTGACACCAGAAGGTGTCGAAAAAGCCGCTCAAGCAGCGGTCTATGCAGTTGCCAGGCTTATCGGTCGGAGAATGGCACGGGAGTATTTCGCCTCTTATCGGGCAGCTAACGACAACGGCGCTTTGTCCGATAATTCCCAGAAAATCGAGGAAACCCTAAAATGACACGTGTAGTATACTATGCGCGGTATTCGACTGATAAACAAAGCGCCAGTTCAATCGAAGATCAGTTCCGACTTTGCGAGCAACTCGCGATGCGTGAGAAGTGGGCGGTGGTCGGTAGTTATCATGACGCCGCCATCTCTGGTTCCGGGATGACTTTAAGGCCTGGCATTCAGGCTCTCCTGCGCGATGCGCAGGCGGGAGCGTTCGATGTTGTACTGGCTGAGGCGCTGGATCGCATTTCGCGAGACCAGGCGGACGTCGCAACATTGTTCAAGCGTCTTTCCTTTGAGGGTATCGCCATCATTACTTTGGCGGAGGGGGAAATCAACGAACTCCATGTTGGTCTCAAGGGAACGATGAATGCTCTGTACATCAAAACTATTGCCCGGAATACGCACCGTGGGCTTTTGGGCCGGGTGATGAAAGGCAAGTCTGGAGGAGGTCTGTGCTATGGCTATCGGGCGCTCAAGAAGGTTGATGCTAATTTCGAACCCGTCCGGGGTGATCGGGAAATTATAACTGAGGAATCTGAAGTCGTTTGTCGTATTTTTCGAGCTTTCGCGGCAGGACGAAGCCCCAGATCTATTGCGGTGGAATTAAATGGGGAGGGGGTTCCTGGTCCGAAAGGCCGTGCCTGGAGTGACACAACCATCCGAGGTCATCTGTCGCGGGGAACCGGGATCGTAAATAACGAATTATATGCGGGAGTCATTGTGTGGAATCGGCAACGTTTTATCAAGGACCCGATTACCGACAAGCGCGTTTCCAGGCCCAATCCAGAACATCTGTGGATCAGGACCGAAGTGCCGGAACTCAGGATAGTCCCTGACGATCTGTGGCAAGCCGTGCGGGCGCGCCAGAAGGAGATTGCTGCCAAAGTCGGTCCGTGCCTTGTGAATACGCGAGAAGGTCGAGCACGGCGGTTGCACCTGGCAAATCGGCCTATGTCGCTCCTGTCAGGGTTGCTCTCATGCGGGTGTTGCGGTGGAAAGATTGGCATCATCGTAAATGGGCGGTTTGGGTGTTTGAACCATTCTCGCCGGGGAACTTGCGAGAATAACCGAACGATCATGCGTGAGAAAGCCGAGGCTCGGGTTCTTTCTGGGCTACAAGAGCGTCTGGTGACTTCCGAGGTGGTTGCAGAGGCCGTTCAGGCTTTTGCAAAGGAAGTGAAGCGTCTTAACCAGACATGGCGTGTGCAGAGTGCTGCTGATCGTAAGGCGCTCGGGAAGGTCGAGCGAGGCATTGCCGGAATTATGGCGGCAATTGAGGACGGGATGTATCAGCCTTCGATGAAAACACGACTGGTCAGCCTTGAGGGGCAGAAGGCGGACATAGTGGCTCGCCTGCGTGAAGCCCCACCTGATGTTCCCAATGTGCATCCGGATATTGCCAGTCACTATCGGCGGAACGTGGAGCGGTTCACCGAGGCGCTGGACGATCCGGACGGCGGCAAGGAAGCAACCGAAGCTTTACGCTCCCTTATCGGAGGAATTGTTTTCACCCCAGGCGAGAAGCGGGGAGAAGTTCATATTACATTACGCGGCGAGCTGATGGGTATTCTCGACGTTGCAAATGACGTCAGCGGCAAAAAGGAAAGTCGGCTTATGACAGCAGGGGAAGCAGGCCCCCGCAACCATCTGAACTTGCGATGCCAACGCATCACGAACCCCAGTCCGGAAACGGGCTGGGGTTTTCTTTTGTCCGCTGCCCGACGCCGCCGTCAGGATGCCGGCGAGATCGCCCCGGACATCGATCTGTAGCCCCTTGTCGGATGGCGTGAGGATGATGGCCTCGATCAGCGAGCGGATCACCTCGGCCGCCTCCTGGCGCTTCTCGTCCAACTCGGAATGCAGCATCTCGTGCAGACGCGCGAGTTGCCGGTGGTAGAACTCCGCCATCTGGGGATGGAGCAGGGGAGGCGGTGCCTCGGCTGTGGCGAGGAACTCCTTGAGTTCCGCCTTGCGGGCTTCGAGCTTGGATCCGCGTTCCTTGACCGTTTCGATGGAAATGGCTTCGGAAAGGTAGAGATCCATCAGGCGTTGGATGTCGCGTTCCACCCGCTTCAGTTCTGATTCAGCCGCGCCGATGTCGGCGGAAGCCTCCATGCGCAGCCGGTTCATCTCGGTGGTGAAGGCGGTGCAGAACTCGGCGAACAGGTCCGGATCCATGAGGTGGTGACGCAGGGCGTCGAGGACGCGGCGCTCCAGCTCCTCGCGGCGCAAATTGGTCCGGTTGTCGCAGGTGCCCTTGTTGCGCGCCGTCGAGCAGCCGAGCAAGGCGCCGGAGATCATGGAATAGCCGCCACCGCAGCAGCCGCATTTGCTGAGGCCGGAGAACAGGTAACGGGGACGGCGCTTCTCGCGGAAATGGTCGGGCAGGGAGGCATCGCGTGTATTGCGGCTGGCGCTGACGCTGGCCTGCCGTGCCTTGACCGCGTCCCATAGATCCTGATCGACGATCCGCAATTCCGGCACCTCCTGGATAACCCATTCGGTGTCCGGGTTGGGGCGGGCCTGACGCTTGCCGGTGTCGGGATCCTTGATGAAGCGTTGGCGGTTCCACACCAATTTTCCGACATACATCTCATTGTTGAGAACCCCGGTGCCCCGTGCGCGGTTGCCGGTGATGGTCGAGAAGCCCCAGGCACCGCCACCCGGTGCGGAGACGCCGTCGTCGTTGAGGCGGAAGGCGATGGCGCGCGGCCCCAGCCCGGCCGCGAAGTCGCGGAAGATGCGACGGACGACCTCTGCTTCCACCACGTTGATGGTCCGGTCACCCCGGATCGGCTCGCCATTGGTGTCGAGCTTGCGCACGATATCATAGCCATAGGCGTTGCCGCCGCCGGATTTACCCTGTTCGACCCGGCCGCGCAGGCCGCGATGGGTCTTCTCGGCCAGGTCCTTCAGGAACAGGGCGTTCATCGTGCCCTTCAGGCCGACATGGAGATGGGAGACTTCGCCCTCGGAGAGCGTGACGATCCGCACACCGGCATAGTTCATGCGCTTGAAGACGCCGGCGATGTCCTCCTGGTCGCGGGAGAGGCGATCCATCGCCTCGGCCAGCACGATCGCAAAGCGCCCGCGCTGTGCATCGGCGATCAGTGCCTGGATGCCAGGTCGCATCAGGGACGCGCCCGAAATGGCGTGGTCTGTATAGTCCTCGACGATGCTCCAGCCCTGTTTCTCCGCGTGGGTGCGGCACACCCGAAGCTGGTCGGCGATCGAGGCGTCGCGCTGGTTGTCGGAGGAATAGCGGGCGTAGAGCGCGACCTTCATGGCGAGGTATCCCTTACGGTCCGGAGCGGCGGCGCTGCTCCTGTTGCTGTGACAGGAACCAGTCCCGTGCCGCGCGGCGTGCCATGAGGCGGACCAGCGCCACCAGACGCGGGTCGGGAGTGTTGGGGCGCAGGACGAGCCGTAATTCAGGCTCGGGCGGTTGATACGCCGGGGCAATGGACTGGCTGGGTCTGTCCGTCATCGTTGCTCTCTTCCGACCGTAAGGCAAGGAAAACAGACATACGATCCGGACAGACGACTGTTATTTCAATGGAAATACGCATTGTGGAACGTCGCGCTTGTGCGTGTTCTAGCGTAAGGAATCGTAGTTATGGGTAGTCCCGGATACAGGCGCGTCGTACAAATACTGGCCTATCGCAGTGGCTTGAAAATAGATGGTGATCATGAATGATGTGGTGGTGGCGTTAAACATGATCGAAACATTGATTGTGAAGAGAGCAGCTAGACGGTCAACAGTAGCATAATCAAGTTTCTTAAGGTTGACAGACCGTTCCAACAGCAACAGCATGTGTTATCGATAGATAGAATTTGGGATTAAGAACGTGCACCAATTTTCCCCCCACATAAAAAAAGTGGCCGAAGGTGCATATATCAAACAACAACATAAGATAAGGGGCAGCATAGCAAAGTTAAAATCAAAAAATTCGAAAGAAAATATAAAATACAAATTAGAGGCTTTTCATTATAATTTGAGTAACGCATTATCTGAGGCGCGTTTGGAAATTGATGAATGCCAATACGGGATCTTTCTGGGTTGGGTTGATCGAACAATTCAAGCCTTGGCGCCTCAGTACAAAAATTCACCGAGCTATTTTAGTTGCTTGGGTGGATATCCAAGAAAGCGATCAGCCATTTATTTTACACGTGAGCTTGCTTGGGTGACAGATAGACTGCTAAATTATGTCGATAAGTTGATTGATCACAGAATTGAAGCGGAAATAATAGAAAATCTCATAATAGAACAAAAATATTCCGAGGCATTACTGTGTGTAAGAAAGCACATAGAGAATTATGGAATTTCATATTGGTCGATCAAGATAGCAATTTTCTTGCATCAACAAATCGGTGGCCTAGAAGCACAAAAAGACTATGTAAAGCAGCTTCGAGGAATACATCAACGAGGTTTACTATCGCTTTTGTCATACATGTTTGGAATTCGCAACGAGGATCGGACGACATTTGCAAAGTTTAGCCAATTTGTAGAGAGTGTATTAAAAAAAGCCAATTATGATGATGACATCGCGACGTATGTACGATTTCAAGCATTGGCACAGATACCCCGAGACTCAAAATCATTGGCAAGCATATTAAAAATCGAACAGCACCACAATATCGTGGACCTTTACGAGACATCTGTTGGATTGGTGCAGAGTGCGTTGTTTAGTGAATTCATGGAAAAAAACCATGAAAAAATAATCTTTCAAGTGAGGAGATTATTATCAATAAAAGATTTTAGGATAAGTAAAGTAATCCGCGTCTTTGAAGGTAATGCCGACCAATCTGAGGAGTGTCCCTATCGTGTGACGGAAATTAGCGATGCTTTATTTTCTGGGCAGCCACAAACGGCGCTACGGTCAGGTCGCAAATCATGGAAAGCAGAAAATTTTGATCCGTGGAATTTGATTTATAGTTGTTTTGCTTCGGTGGCCCTTAGATCTTTGGAAAAACATGAATATCGGCATGACAGGCGGCCTGCATTAACATTTGGCGATCTTTTGAATTCGATAATTTCTCAAGATGAGTTCTGTGCGACCAGCTTTGGGAATCTCGAAAAACTCTCCGTAAATTTGGTTTCAATAACCTGTGGTGTAGCTTTTAAGGATTTCTGCGATACTTATAGGATCGAAGAACGTCAGAATTTTTTGAAGTTTGGCACAATTGGACTTAACTCTAGGTATCTTGGAGTGGAAGATTTCGACACGAAGAACGATTCAACAGCAGCACGTCAATTTAAATCGATAACAGCTAAGTATTGGATTGGAATAATTGATGGAGATATCAACGTAAATACTCAAGAAGAGTCAGTCGCCTACGCTCTTCATCTCCTTCGTTCGCGTGATTTGGAATCGGTGTCAACTACATTAAGCTCCTCACTGTGCCATACGACACCGCCTCTATCTTTGTTTTCTACGAGAATATTACTTGCAGCACTGAGTGATTTGGGGAACCAGTCTGCACTTATTCATTTGATCGCACATACTACAGCAAGAAATGAAGCAAGCCTTCCACTTTTTCCGATAGTCGATTATCTCAAGGAATATAAATGGGCCGATTATCGTGGTTCTGCACAAGATTTATCTGCACTTATAGCGCTAGACGCATATTGGAAGCTGACAGACGATGACGCCGCAGCAACATTATTGCGGTATGCTTTTACGTATCAGCTCAGGAAATCTGGGTATGCGCGTCCATCCGAGTTCACATCTGACGACTACGATCTAAACTCTCTGATTTATTACTTAAAGAATATTTGTATCCCTGGGGTTATGGATATGGCTCATTCATTTACATCATCAAATGATGTTTTGAAAGAGCGGCAGGCAGTTTGTGCTTCATTAAAAGAATTAGATCCGGAAAATGCCGAGGCATATGATGCAGAAATATATGCTAGCGTGAACAGTCTTAGAGTTATCGAAGGAATGCAATTCGTCGATAGCAGCCGTATACACGTTGATACTGGCGCTCTAACCAGATGGGCGAGGAAAGAGCTCGAGGAAGAATATAATCGTTATCAGGATTTGAACGACGCAGGTCTTACTGAACCGGAAGACTTGTCGTCCACTATTAGGTCTATATTAGACCAAGCAGCGGTACGGCAGTTGTATTTTACGCCAAATGATGAATCTAGTGCGATTATTACGGATATTATTATTTATCTACGCGATGAGTTTATGTTGAATTCCGATTTTGGTCTCGACTATTTTTTGAGTAAAAGAATTCGGCATCAGTCATTTATTGGATTAATACGAGGGCCATTAGAATTTTCTCATTTAATTACCACCAGAGAGTCTGAGTTTGGCCCATATAAAGCTAATACCTTTTGGATTGAAAGGCTGCAGGGGCTGACCGAAGAAAAAATCAAACTTGTAGAGCAATATTTTAACGAATTTTCAGAAGAATTTGATAATGCATTGTTGAGATTGAAGGATGATAAGCTTCAGATACTTACATCTGATAAACCTTTAGGTTTGTTTGATCTTCCAATATTCCAGCATGATGTTCTGACGCTTCGGTCTGCAGCAAAGCTTAATTTTGAATTCCCAGAATTTCTTCGTATTTGTTATCAATATTTTTGGAAATTACTAGAGCCCAGCCTTGTAAAAGCTCAGCAAACTATCGCAAGTGAATTGAAGACTGAATTGACAAGTTTGATCGAAGGCCTCTCGACAAACCTCCGAGATGTTGCCGATGGGCATGGTGGGTGGCATCAACTTTCTATGACACTTGGGGCAACTTCAACAGAGGTACAGCGGAATCTCGACGACGCCGCGCGATGGTTTGTGCGTCCAGATGGTAATAACATGGCGCGTAAATTTACATTGGAGGAAAGCGTCGAAATTGCAATACATTCAGCGCTTAAATCTCACAAGGCTTTTCACCCTCAAATAACTAGAAATTTTTCTGGTGATACTGAGTTGAGTTCAGCTGATCTACTTGTTGTGGTTGATTCAATATTCATTGCATTCGATAATATAAAGCGTCACAGTGGATTGAATGAAGATATAGAGGTTGATATATCTTGTGAGTTTAGTGCCGAAAGAAATAACCTGATTTTAATGATCACTAATACGGTTGGTTCCAGCGTGAAGTGCAAAGCCGTTGAGGATAGACTTGAGCGGACGAGAACAGCTATTGCGTCTGGGGTTGTAGGACGACTGGCAAAGCGGGAAGGGGGCTCGGGATTTCTGAAAATAGCGGCTTCCCTCAAGTCATCTGCCGGAGGTCGAATTGAATTTGGTTTCGTTGATGCTTTCAAGTTTCGAATGACCTTGGAGTTGACACCAGCGCACATAATTTTGGCGGTTATGACGCCAGCGGAGCGGCCATGAATATAATCTTAGTCGAGGATGAGGATCCCAAGCGACGACATATTGAGGCTTTCTTAAAGGAGCACTGGCCCACAATTGATCTTCGACTCGCTCGATCTGTTCGCTCTGCATTGGCAGCCCTCGACGAAAAAATCCCGGATTTTCTTATTCTAGATATGTCACTTCCGACATTTGACATAGGGCCAGGAGAAACGGGAGGTCGGCCACAAGGGTTTGGGGGAAGAGAACTGATGAGAAATATAGAACTTGACGAAATCCGGTGCCCTTGCGTCATTTTGACAGGGTACGAAGCATTTTCTAAAGCGGGCGGACAAGTGGGGCTTGATGCTTTGAATGCCGAGTTAAAAGAAGAACACCCTGTAAACTTTCATGGTATGCTTCATTATAATTCTGCTTATGGCGATTGGCGTGAAAGATTGCTAGAGATTATCAACAATGCTGGATTTGAATAAAATGAAGATTTTGATAGTTGATGATAACCCGCGGCGATATAATAAATTAACAGAAGAATTGCTTAGTTTTGGTCTTGGCCTTGACAACCTCGATGTTGTCGTTTGCACGAGACATGCAGTTGAGAAACTGGAAGTAAAGCATTATGATCTTCTTATATTGGATCTTGTGATACCTCTGAACCCGACCGATCTGCCTAGCGAGCACAATTCAGTTGACCTGTTGATGCAGATTGCAGAAGGTGACTTTTTGATTAGGCCTTCTCGAATTGTTGGATTGACTGCAGACAAGGCTGCCGCCGTTCGAGCCGCGCCCTCTTTTGGAAGACAGCTTTGGTCAATTATCGAGTTTAGAGATGACAATGATGAGTGGCTGTACCAAGTCAGAAGCTGCGTGGATTACGGTATATCATCTGCATCCGAAGCTTCGGTAGTTTCGTACGATATAGATGTGTGTATCTTATGTGCTCTGCATCAACCAGAACTCGACGCTGTCTTAAGACTTCCAATAAAGTGGGAGTCTTCAGCACACCCAATTGATGATGTAACCTTCGTCCACGAAGGTACTCTAGATGGGCGTAAGAGGCAGCTGAAAATTGTTGCTGCGGCTGCAACGCGCATGGGTATGGTTTCATCAAGTTTGCTGGCGTCAAAGCTAATTGGACGATTTCGTCCAAGGTTACTTGCAATGACGGGAATATGTGCGGGCGTAAAGGGCAAAGTGAGTCTAGGAGATGTGATCGTAGCAGACCCTTGCTGGGATTGGCAAAGCGGTAAAAGGAGACTTGAACCGTCTGAAAGTGCGGAGAGCAAATTTGAACCTTCGTCGCACCATTTGCCGTTGTCCGAAAGTCTGAGAAGTCGGTTCCACGAAATAAAAAAAGATCGAGATAGTCTTGAAGCTATAAGAAGAGCTTGGCCTGTTGATATCCCAACTCCTCTGCGCGTAGAGGTTGCTCCAATGGCTTCTGGCTCAGTTGTGTTGGCCGATGATGTGGCAGCCGGCCGGATCAAAGAACAGCATAGACAACTCAGTGCTATCGAGATGGAAGCATATGGTGTCTATGCCGCGGCCGCCATGGCGTGTGCGCCAAAGCCAGAGGTTGTTGCTATCAAATCGGTTTGTGATTTTGCCGGTCCAGATAAAAGCGATACGTTCCAACCATATGCAGCATACACAAGTGCCAGCGTTCTTAAGTTGTATATTGATAAATACTTTGAATAAAGTGTTTTATATTAAAAACGAAATCTGCGGGCTTTATGCGGAAGCCTTCGCTGTGGTGCATATAACGTTATCGTCGCCTGATTGATCGGGCAGAGTGCCTCCCAGTTGCAACTGGGGGCGTTTTTATGGTCCGTGCGATGGTGCTCGATGGCACGTTTTCGTCATCACCTGATCTACTCGAACAGATTGCTTTGGCCTGAACGCGGGTTCTCGACTCTGATGGTGATGGTTCCTAGCGACTCATCACTGTCGCCCGAGACCTGAGTTTTGCTCCGGCAATCTCCAGTTGTGACCGAGCAGCGAATTTCAAACAGAAAAAAGCTAATGGCTCCGCCCTCGCGCCGGCAAGGGTGCGCGTCAGCGCGCTGACGCCGCCCGATGGGGTGTCCCCGATCTTCCTGCGCTACGCTCCGTGCAGACCGGGAGATACCCCTCCCCATCGGTCGCCCTTGCCGTTGCTACCCCGCTGCTCGCCGCGAGGCAGAGAAACAGCGGGGGCTGTTCCTCGCGGAACAAAGGGCAAAGACCATGACCGGCAATACCAACACGGCAACCGATTTCCGCAATACCATTCTGAACGGTGACAGCGTGCAGTTGATGCGCGCACTCCCACGCAATGCGGTGGATTTCATCCTGACCGACCCGCCTTACCTTGTGAACTATCAGGGCAGGGACGGGCGGAAGGTGCGCAACGACGATAATGCGCGCTGGCTCCGGCCGGCTTTCAACCAGATGCACCGTGTCCTGAAATGGGGCGGGTTCGCCGTTTCGTTCTATGGCTGGAACCGTATCGACCTGTTTGCCGATGCCTGGAAGGCAGCGGGGTTCCGCATGGTCGGGCATATCGTCTTTCGCAAGTCCTATTCGTCCTCTTCCCGGTTTCTCCGGTATGAACACGAAAGCGCCTATCTTCTGGCCAAGGGGAATGTAACGCCCCCGGCAAAACCTATCCCCGACGTGCTCGATATGCCCTATTCGGGCAATAAACTGCACCCGACGCAAAAGTCAGTGGCGGCCTTGCTTCCCCTGGTGGAAGCTTTCTGCCCGGTGGGTGGTCTGGTGCTGGACCCGTTTGCGGGTTCGGGTTCGTCGCTGGTGGCGGCGCAGCATCTTGGGCGCGACTGGCTGGGCATGGAACTGGACCCGGAGCACACGGCCACGGCGACCCGTCGGCTGACCTGGCACGGGGCAGGGAGGGCGGCGGCGTAAGCCGCCCCTTTCTTTCTTCACGCTGCCCGCGCGTGCGGCGCTCGCCGGCAAGCCGGCTCGCAAGGTTCAGTGGAGCAGAATGCTGGACCAATGCCTGTTGATCCACTCTAAGCGCTGTCGGGCCAACGCGCCGCGTTCCCGGCACGAGCGGAAGGCGCCGACAGGGGCGCCTCGGTTGGGATTGTCTGGCGCGCTCCGCGCGCTGTCCCGATCGTGAAAACGATGTCGAGAAACTGGCTTTTATTCCCTGGATATATCGGAACCGTCCCGGCATGTGTGGGGTATTCCATTCCACGGAAAGGATGCGCTCCATGCTGCTCGGTCTCGGAATTGTTCTTGGCGTCGCCGGTATCGGTTTCCTGTGCTGGCTGCTGTTTCTCTGTGCGGTCTATGCCGCTCCCCTGTTTGTGGCGGCAATGGTCTGCACCACATTTTATGACCACGCCATGATGTCCGGCTCTCATGCCATCCTTGCTGGTATCGCCGCCGGAATCATGGTTCTGGTGCTCGGGCAGGCGATCCTCGTCTCATCGCACGATCCCGTCCTACGGATTACGGTCTCGCTCCTGCTTGCTTTACCGGCCGCGCTGGCGGGGTTTGGCACGACGCTGGGGTTCAGTGGCTTGGGCGATATGGGCGCTATTCCTTCGTATATATTCGCGACATTCGGAGCGCTGTGCGTCGGTGGGGCCGCATGGACGCGGTTATGCGCCATCCAGCCTGTTTGAAAAGATTGTCCCTCCGGCGAACCGGAGAGGCAGGGGTGGTCAGTCGCTCATGACATCGCGCAGGGCAGCGTCATGGGATGTGTTGACGCACTTCCCGCATCGAAAGGGCAGGGCACGGACCGATGAATGGGAGGTCGGATCGTCCAGATTCATGCTGGGATACGCCTGTTCATACGGTGCAATGCAGGATCGGAGCTGCCAGTTGCCGTTTTCCTGCCCCGACGTGAGGGGAGTAATTGTCACAGGCCCGCTGTTCGATACGTGGACTGGTAACGGCGCCGGATTGCCCCGAGCCGCCGGGAGACATCCCCATCAGACCCACGCCCCAGTCATGAAACACGACGGATTGCCCTGTCTCCACACAAGGTTGACGGTGCCGCACATCATGGCCTCAGATAATGGCCGATCTGCCCGAAGACCGGCTTCGCCTCGCCCGGCTCTGGCGCAACGGCGCCCCGCAACTTTCTTCCCTTGCCGGCTGCGCCCATTCCGCGCGGAACAAGAAAGTTCCGTGCTGCCGTTCTCCGCGTTGCTCCGGTCCTTCGGATGCGCCGCCGGTCGTCTCCGGGCTGACGATGGCCATCGAGGTCAGGATGGTCGCGGCCCGATACAACCAGGAGACAGGACAATGATCATCGGTTCATTCAAGAAAGTCGGCGAGGGGTACGAAGGCGAGATCGTCACCCTGACACAGAAAATCCGGGGCGTCCGCTTCGTGCCGGAAGCCAACCGGGCCAGCGACAATGTTCCCAACTTCCGGGTCCAGATCGGGAAACTCGAAGCCGGGGCCGCCTGGATCAAGCACACCACGGACTGGCGCGAATATCTCAGCGTGAAGCTGGACGATCCGACCCTTCCCGGTCCGATCTTCGCCAGCCTCTTCGAAGAGGAAGGTGGCACCTATAACCTGGTCTGGAGCCGCCAGCGCCCCCGCAACGGGGATTGATCACCCCAGCCCCTCCGGTTCGCCGGAGGGGCTTTCTTCACCGGCGGGTTATGGCTTCCCGCTGGCCGGTGCCGCTTCTGTAGCGACAACATGACTTTCATCCAGTAACGCCGCTGGCCGTACGCCCAGCGCCTGCGACGCGTGCCATAACGATAGCAGCGTCGCGTTCTGGCGTCCGGTCTCGATCCAGCTGATATAGGCGCGGTCGACACCCATCCGTTCCGCCAGGGCTTCCTGGCTGAGACCGGCGGCGCGTCGCAGGCGCCTCACGTTCGCGCCGAAAAGTCCTCGGATGTCCATCCGCAGGATAGGAACGATTTGTGTATTATCGCGCTACGTATTATAATACACGGAGACGTTCCCCGTTCGGTTGGGTAATGCTTCCAACGCATTACGTGATGCCCCGGAAGTCAGCGTTTTCGGCCCGTCTGGCGTCAATCTTCTCCCGACATAGAAATAATCCCGATCAGCCCATATATTTTCGGGATCACCTTCCTGAGTCTTCGGGACTACCCGTTTCGGTCCTGCACCGGATACTGGGTCGAATCCATGACATATCGGGGAGGGGGACGTGCCGACAATCCGGCCGTGGGATGCCGCACCCCTTCGTCGTGCCTACGCCGGGCTCGACCCTACCGGCCTTGCCCAGGAATGGCTGCGACATAACCCGGCCTACCGGCGCGATCATGCAGCAACCATGACGACGGGCAAGATTGACGCCGAGGCATGGCGCGCTTTTGCTCGTCGCTGGGGGTTGCGTTTTCCCTGTTGACCCTGATCTCCCCGCCTGGCTTGCCCCCGCATTCTGGGATCCCGACATCGCGCCGGAGGTCGCCGTGCGTGGCGATGGGGGTGATATTCTGTCCCGCCTCGCGCCATACGCGCGGGCACGGCATGATGGTACGGATGGCGTCCATCTCATATTGGACAGTGACTCTGGTCCTCTGCGCGTCGTCATTGTCGTCGATCGGCAGCCCGGTGCGTCAGGAACCTGGTTCATCATCGATGACGGCCACCTCCCGACCCGTCTGGCCTGCGTTGCGCGCTTCGGCCGCCTGCTTGCCGGTCAGATGCCCGGTTCTCTTCCCTCCACCTTGCGCCTGAGTCCCCAGCAGAAACTCCGTCAGGTTCGCATGCTCTGCATCGCGGAAGGCCGGCGCATAGGAGTGGCGACACGCCGGATCGCGGCCGGCATCTACGGCGAGCGCATCCTGCACCTGTCCCGCAATGAATGGCGCGCCAGTTCATGGCACCGGGCTTTCTACCGCGATCTCGACGCTGCCGGGTTCTACCTGAACGGCGGCCACATCGCCCTCCTTCAGGGGCTGAAGCAGGGGGGTGACAGTCTGGCGGCCTGAACTTTGTCATCCCTCCCCGCGTCCGATTCTCCGGCAGCGTCCTCCCATGAGCCGCGACATTCCGCACGCGGCCCGATCCAACGGGAGGAACACCTCATGCGTGTCCAGCCGACACTGCCACCGCGCTATCTGCGCACCCCGGACGCAGCCAATTTCGTTGGCCTGTCCATCCGCACCCTCGAAAAGCACCGGAGTTGCGGTACCGGTCCGCTCTACCGCCAGCTTGGTGGCCGGATCGTCTATGCCGTGGAAGACCTCTGCGCCTGGGCCGATCTGAACGTCCGGCTCTCCACGGGTGACGGTGGCGGCATCCCGATGCCGTCCGACCCGCGCGCCTATATCATCCGCCTGCAGGCGAAGGCCCGCAAGGCCCAGCGGAGTGCCGGACGATGATGCCGGCCGCTGATAACTGGCGTCAGCCCGACCGCCGCTTCGTGGTCACGGGGGCAGCACGGCCCCGCGACATCCGCGATCTGATGGGCCGTCCGTTTTTCGCATTGGGAAAAACGCCGCGCCTTACCCCGATCGATTACCAGGCGCGACATATTGCGGTCTTGGTGAGGGCTGAAAATGCCGGCGGTATGGCGACCGTCTGGGACGTCGACGTCCTGATCTGGCTGACTGGGCAGATCGTCGATGCGCTGAACCATGGATTGTGGGTGTCACGCCATGTGCGCTTCACACCATGGCGTCTGTTTCAGGATCTGGGCTGGGCTTCCGGGCAGCATGAATATCATCGCCTTCGTGGTGCATTGGAACGGTTGTCCACGACAACAGTCATGACGAACATCCGCCAGGGTAATGACTGGAGGGAAAGACCGTTCACGTGGATCAGTGATGTCCGGATATCCCGTGACGATGGTGTGGCCCTGACGCTGCCGGACTGGCTGATGGAAGCCGCCTGCGATCGCTCGCGCGTGCTGAGCGTTGATCCCGCCTATTTCTGCCTTCGTGGCGGTCTGGAGCGATGGCTTTACCGCCTGGCGCGTCGGCATGCCGGACGACAGAAGGAGGGATGGCGCTTCGATCTGGCAGAGCTGCATGCACGCTCAGGCAGCCTGACCCGGCGTCGCGATTTCATCGCGAAAATCCGCGCCATTGTCGTCAGCCAGATCATCCCCGGTTATGCGTTTCGCGTCATTTCTGGCGGAAAACTGGGGATTTTATGCGCTGTTCCCACGAGTCAATCCACCGATGGTGTGGATAACGATGTTAAACATGTCGTTGGATCAACGGCGCATCATATCGTGGGAGCAGCGGCGGATTTATCGTGGGATCATTGGCGAAAATCGGCGCAACGTATTGTTTTTAAATGCGGAATCAGATCCGTAACTTATATAACTAATATAATAACTTATTATGTAGGAAATTCCGGTCTTCCGGCTTCCCTTCCGGCAGCTCGATCGGGGCATGAAAAACAGGCTCGGGAAGCGGTCGCGGATCGCCTGGTCGGTGTCCCATGACCGCCCGCTCTTTCAAGCCAGACGACGCTGTCCTGACCACGGTTGAACTGACGTGGATCGAGAAGCGCATCGAGCACTGGATCCGTTTCGGTCATCCCGTCGAGGATCGCATTCTCGACCGTCGGCGCAGGCTGATGAGTTTTGCGCCGGAGAGCGTGTTCGCGTTCATCCGCTGGGCCGCCAATGATTTCGGCACGGTCGTGTCCTGCATCGACATCGTGCGGGCCGTGCAGGCTCAGGAGGCATGCCAGACTGTGCCGTTCGTGCGCCCTGGTGGCGAGAGCCTGCTGCGGCAGAGTGGATGGCCTAAGGTGCGGCGCGTGCTGGAGGCCATCGACGTCGTGGAGGCGCTGGGAATTGATCCTACGACCGCCTGTCCCGATCACTGGCGGCACCTGCATCACCGGCTCACGGCAGCGCAGGAACCGCGTCCCTACACGCGTGAACGGCATGAAGGATGGTTGCGCCGGAGGGCCGCGTCATGACCCGGCGCGCCTGGTTTTTCACCACGTATTTCGCCGTGCTTGGTGTGGGTGCTTCGCTGGCGTTTCATCCGACGCCGCGCTGGGTCTGGAACGAAACAGCCAGCGTTCCGGTGGGGCTGTATCGGATCCAGCCAACCGTGCCGATCCGTGTTGGCGACATTGTCGCCATCCGCCTGCCAGAGCGCGAAGCGACGCTGCTGGCGTCACGCGGCTACCTGCCGTTCGGCGTGCCGCTGCTCAAGCCTGTGGCAGCACTGGCGGGGCAGAGTGTCTGTCGCATCGGCCTCCATGTCACCATCGACGGTAAGGCGGCAGGTGACGCGAAACCCGTCGATCATCGGGGCCGCAAGCTGCCGGTCTGGCAGGGCTGTCAGCATCTCGGACCGGAGCAGGTGTTCGTCATGAACACCGCCGTGCCGACCAGTCTGGACGGGCGGTATTTCGGCGTCCTGTCGGTGGACACTGTCATCGGGCGCGCTGTGCCGGTTCATGTCCGTATCGGCGAGGCGGAGTCACCATCGCCACATTCTTATACTTCCGCAAGGATTTTTCTCATGAGCCAGATCGGATTTTTCACGCGCACCGCCGATGGTTTTGCCGGGCGTGTGCGCACCCTGTCTCTGGATGCCGAACTGACCTTCGTGCCAGCGGAAAACAATGGCGCGGAGCATGCGCCGGATTATCGCATCCATCTCGGTGATGGAGGCGCTGGGCCAGAGATCGGTGCCGGGTGGACCCGCACCGGGGAGCGCGCCGGTGAATATATCTCCATCGTGCTGGACGATCCCTCGTTCATGCAGCCGATCCGAGCCACGCTGTTCCAGGCCGGACGCGGTGGGCGTGAATGGCAACTGGTGTGGAACCGGCCCACGAAACGTCCGGGAGGTCGGGAATGAGGCGCCGGTTTTTCGTGTCTGGCAGCATGCTGGCCGTGCTCGCGCTGACGCTCTCGCCGACCCCCGCCCGTGCACAGGATTGGGACGATCTGGTGCGTCAGGCGGCGGAACGGAATGCGCTCCCGGCGACGTGGGTAAGAGCGGTCCTGCAAGCCGAAAGTGCGGGCGATCCGCATGCCGTGTCAGGTGCTGGTGCGATGGGCCTGATGCAGCTCATGCCCGGCACATGGAAGAATGTTCGGCGCACGCTGAATCTCGGCGCCGATCCCTTCGATCCGCATGACAACATCGTGGCCGGGGCAGCCTATCTGCGATGGCTGCATGACCGTTATGGCGATGCGGGTTTTCTGGCTGCTTACAACGCTGGTCCCGGTCGTTATGACGACCATTTGGCGACCGGTCGGCCATTGCCTGCCGAGACGATTTCCTACGTGGAATTCGTCACACGGCTGATGAAAAACCGATCGTCTGCCCTCCATCTTCCCGCTGCCTTTTTACCTTTTCCGGCTCGCTCCTGGGTGACGGCCGCGCTCTTCGTTTCAAGCCAGCCCGATGCGTTTAGGGGTACCACGTTACGTCACGTTTCTGCTCCCGAGAACCTTTTCGCAGGGCATGTCGGGGAGAGGTCCGGCATGGTCCCGCTGGGAGGATCGGATCAGGTCCAGTGAGGCGTGAAACCCCCGGAAAGCCAACAGAAAAGGGAGGGCTGGATAAAAGGCCGCACATCGCGGCTCGGTTGGGGTGGCTGCTTTCCGGGGTTTTTGAACTCTTGTCGCGAGGTGCGTGGATTTTCCGCACCTTACGACAAGGTGTCATCTCTTTGATCCGGCGTGATCTTTTGCGAGGGGCGGGTGTTTTCCATGAAGAGGGATGAGGAATTCCGGGTCCGCCCGGGGCGTATACGTTCTATCCGCGCCCGGCAGGCGCGACCATTCGTGACGCAGGTGCTGGCCTCTGTGCAGCGGGCCGGTAGCAGGGTGTCTCGTGCGGGAAAAATCACCTCTGGCCGCAGTTCCAGTTTCGGGCGCGGGAGGGCCGCCGCCTATGCCGCGAACCGCCTGCTCACCAGCCGTTCGCGGGGCGTCGTCATCAAGGCTCGTGTGGTGCGCCATGCCCCGCGCGCCACACCATTGGCAGCGCATCTTCGCTATCTCCGTCGGGAGGGGGTAACGCGGGACGGGGAGGACGCGCGCCTGTTCGGCAGGGACAGCGACGACATCCGCGCCTCGGACTTCGCGGAACGCTGCGATGACGACCGCCACCATTTCCGCTTCATCGTCTCGCCGGAAGACGCGCCGGAGATGTCGGACCTGCGGGCCTTCGCCCGTGATCTGATGGGGCAGATGGAATCCGATCTCGGCACGAAACTCGACTGGGTTGCCGTCGATCACTGGAACACCGCACACCCCCATCTGCATGTCATCGTCCGGGGTGTTGCGGAGGACGGTTCCGACCTGGTGATCGCCCGTGATTATATCCGCGAGGGGATGCGCGCTCGTGCCCAGGATCTGGTGACGCTGGAACTCGGGCCGCGCACGGATCATGAGATCCATCAGGCGGTTGAGCGTCAGGTGAATGCTGACCGCTGGACCCAACTCGACCGACAGCTTCAGAGGGATGCCGGAACGGATGGTGTCATTGATCTCGGGCGCGCGCCGGACGAAATGCCGGACGCCTTCACGACGGTGAAGCTGGGTCGTCTGCGCCGTCTGGAAACCATGGGGCTTGCGCATCAGGTCGGATCAGATCGCTGGCGAATGGACGAGAGTGCGGAAGCGACTTTGCGGGAGATCAGGGAGCGCAACGACATCATCAAACGCATCCACCGGGGGCTGGCGGAACAGAAAATCGATCGCGCCGCGTCCTCCTGGGTACTGGCGGGGGAAAACACCATCGATCCCGTCATCGGTCGGCTGCTCGATCGTGGCCTCGACGATGAACTGCGCGGCACGGCCTATGCCGTCATCGATGGGATTGACGGACGCACGCACCATGTCCGCCTGCCGCACCTCGAAGTAGCTGGCGACGGGGCTGTTGGTTCCATCGTCGAACTGCGGCGTTTCAGCGACAAACAGGGACGTGACCGTGTCGCGCTGGCCGTGCGTTCGGACGTCACGCTGGAACGGCAGGTGACGGCGGAGGGCGCTACCTGGCTCGACCGGCAGGCCATCGCGCGGGAGCCTCTTGCTCTCGCGTCCACCGGGTTCGGTGCCGATGTCAAAGGGGCGATGGAAAAGCGCACGGAGCATCTGGTGGAGCAGGGACTGGCCAGCCGCGACGGCGGGGGTATCCGCTATGCCCGGAACCTGATCGCCACGCTGCGTCAGCGGGAGCTTGAGATGGTAGGACGGAATCTCAGTGGGAAATCAGGGATACCGTTCCGGCAGAGTGGGGAGGGTGATCCCGTTACCGGCACCTATCGTCAGCGTTTCAATCTGGCGTCGGGCCGGTTCGCCATGATCGACGATGGGCTGGGCTTCGAGTTGGTACCATGGTCGCCCTCGCTGGAAAAACAGCGCGGACGGGAGGTGTCGGGAATCATGCGCGGTGATGGGGGGATTGACTGGTCGTTCGCGCGCAAACGGGAGCTTGGATTGTGAGCAAATCCCCGGCCAACTCTGTCTTTCTTCGTTCGGCAAAGTTGGAAGGTAGGAAAAAGACAATACTCTATCAGGTAAGCTGACCGCGACATGCGCAGCAGGATCGACAAAAATATCGACCGGTATCTCATCGGACGATGTTTGTCGCATGATGACCATGTATGGCGATCGCAAGCGCGAGAATTCCCAGAATGAGCGCGTAGCAAAACGCCTCATCCTGCTTGAACGCGACAGGAAATGCCTCTTTAAGCCGTTCAACAAATGATCGGGCTTGCAAAGAGGGATGATCGTCTTCGCTCATCCGTGATATCCTCTTTTGACAGCATCTTCGATGTCGACGGCGTCGATCGTATGCAGGGCTTCCTGATTGCGAGTTTGCAGTGCCATGACACGTTCAGCATGCGACTCTCTTGTTCTCTCCCACAACGTTCTCACTTCTCGCCCGTTACCGAAATGGGCGCCTCCCTGACGAATGAGTTCCTGGCAGGCGGGAAAGACGGCGGAAGCGGCGCTTTCATTCAGAAGGAAGCCTTCCTTCGTGGCATGGCCCACATAAATCTGGGCCAATTCGTCGACAGCATAGTCTGGAAATTCGATGGTGCGCGTAAAGCGCGACTTGAGACCCGGATTAGCAGAGAGAAATCGCTCCATTTCGGTCGTGTAGCCTGCCACGATGACGCATATGCGATCACGTCGATCTTCCATCAGCTTGAGCAACGTGTCGATCGCTTCAGCGCCGAAATCATTCCCGGCATTCTTCGGTGCCAGCGTATAGGCTTCGTCGATAAAAAGTACGCCATCCGTTGCTCGTGTGACGATCTCCTGAACCATAGGAGCCGTGTGACCAATATATTGACCGACAAGTTGAGAACGGTCCGCCTCGACCATATGGCCCCGACGCAGATAGCCGTAATCATGCAGAATTTCGCCCATAAGGCGTGCCACAGTCGTCTTGCCGGTACCCGGATTACCCAGAAATACACAATGAAGAGAAGGGACAGAGGCCTTGAAGCCGGATTTCTCCCTTTCTTTTTCAAGTTCGAGCCGGCGCATCAAGCGATGCACCTCATCCTTGACGGCTTTCAAGCCGATCATATTATCAAGTTTCTCAATCGCGGTCGGGCCTTTTCGAAATGCGGCGGCCTTTCGCGTTGGTGGGGTTGGTCGAGGTGCAACGTCCGGATGAGATAAAGAAGGATTACCTGTTCCCTGATCGATTGGTGGCTGATCATTCGGTGGCGACGACTTGAATGCCTGAGCATTTTGTTCGCGAAGCAATCTCTCCCGTTCGAAACGCGCCTCGCTTTCCTGCCGATAACGGTCAACCATTTCCTTCGCCTTGTTCCGGCCGAAAGTCACAGCACGTTCTGTGTAGCGGGTCGCTTCTGGTGGCCCGTTCTCCATCACCTGCCAAAGGCGATAGGCCGCAAAAGCAAGCAAGGCCGGCCCAATAATCCAGGCAAAGCTCTGAAAGATCGATGAGATCCACGATAGAGCGATGAGGATAAGGATAACAGCAGCCGAAACACGAATCAGATTGGCAGTCATGGCGTTAACTTGTCTGTTCCGGATCGGAGATGCATGATTCTACTCGATTCTGTGTCAGAAAATTTTGAATAAGGTGGCAGTAATGTCGTTGTATTTCTACAAGCGGTTAGCGGAGTATGTCAGCGATTAGTTCGCGGGTGAAGCGGTTCGCATGCCGAAAATGACGACGACAACGGAAGTTCCGCGCCCCTCACGCCTTGCTGACCAGTTCGTCCAGGGCCCTGATGATCTTGTCCTGATCGTGTTCGTCCAGGATGCCGACGACGATCCCAAGCCGCGCGGCAGGGACTGTCGCCAGGTCGAACGGGTTGGCGAAGACGTCTTCTCCCTCGACATGGAGATGCGGTGTTAGCGGATGATCCGGCGGCGTGCTGCCTGACCGTCTGACGAGCGGGATGACGACGCGGCCCACGCTGCGTTCCAGGCGACTGCTCTGGATCTGGACGACGAACGGGATGTCCCGGTTTCGGCCGGGGTTTCGGTAGATCGCGAATTGCGGCATCGGATCAGAGCGTCGAGAATTCGTCGCTCAGGAAGCCGTGCCGAATGTGAAGATCGTTCACCGCGTCGATCACGCCGTCGAGCTTGCGCTGTTCGCCTTCGCACTGCTGCCGCGCGGATTGCAGGTAGTCGCCCAGCAGGGTCTCGACCGTCGCCGAAAGATTAGGCGTTACTTCCCGGACCTGCGCCAACAGGTCGGTGTTGAGCGACAGGTTGACCGGGCGGCGGGGGGCGCTCCGATCATAGGAAACGCCGAGGCTGGTGCGGCTGGGCATGATCCGACTCCTTATGCGCATGTCGTGCGCATAAGATGAGGATGCCGACACCAGACCGCAACACGCAAGTATTTTTTCGCTCCTGCCCGCCAGGGTACGACGACCACCTGATTCTGCTTGCGTCCCGGAAAATCCCGGTTCTCCGCTATCTCCCATGACAGGGGGAGGACTCGATGGACCAGCCGGGAACACGCATCCAGTGGGGGCAGGCGCTCGTGGTCCTGTCCATGATCGTGCTGTCCTGGTGGACGGCGACACAATGGACGGCCTGGGAACTGGCGTTCCAGCCGGAACTCGGCCGACCGTGGTTCACAATCCTGCATCGCTGGCCGGTCTATGCCCCGCCGCTGTTCTTCTGGTGGTGGTATGAGTTTGACGCCTACGCGCCGGCGGTGTTCGCGAGGGGTGCCTGGATCGCGGGCTCGGGCGGGGTGCTGGCTTTCATGGCCGCCGTGGCGCTGTCACTTCATCGCGCGCTGGAAGCGAAACGGGCCGCGACCTATGGGTCCGCCCGCTGGGCCGAGGACGCGGAAATCCGCGCGGCGGGGCTGCTGGGCGAAGATGGCGTGGTGCTGGGGAAATACCGCCGCAGCTATCTCCGGCACGATGGCCCCGAGCATGTCCTGACCTTCGCGCCGACACGCAGCGGCAAGGGCGTGGGCATGGTGGTCCCCACGCTCCTGACCTGGCCGGGCTCGGCCATCATCCATGACGTCAAGGGCGAGAACTGGCAGATCACCGCCGGTTTCCGCGCAACCTTCGGACGTGTGCTGCTGTTCGATCCCACCAACCCGGCGTCCTCGGCCTACAATCCGCTGCTGGAGGTCCGGCGTGGGGCGTCAGAGGTCCGCGACGTGCAGAACATCGCCGATATCCTGGTCGATCCCGAAGGATCGCTGGAACGGCGCAACCATTGGGAGAAGACCTCTCATGCCCTGCTGGTCGGGGCGATCCTGCATGTGCTCTATGCCGAGGACGATAAGACCCTGGCAGGGGTAGCCAAATTCCTCTCCGACCCCAAGCGGTCGATCGAGGCGACCCTGTCGGCCATGATGCGGACATCGCATCTCGGGGAGGCGGGGCCGCACCCCGTCGTGGCCTCGGCGGCACGGGAACTGCTCAACAAATCGGACAACGAACGCTCCGGCGTGCTGTCCACAGCCATGTCGTTTCTCGGTCTCTACCGCGATCCCGTGGTGGCTACCGTGACCAGTCGCTGTGAATGGCGGATCAATGATCTGCTGGAGGGTGATCGGCCCGTCTCGCTATATTTCGTCATCCCGCCCTCGGACATCAGCCGCACCAAGCCACTGATCCGCCTGATCCTCAACCAGATCGGGCGGAGGCTGACCGAAGATCTAACCGGTCGCGCGGGGCGGCGTCGTCTGCTGCTGATGCTGGATGAATTTCCTGCCCTAGGCCGGCTGGATTTCTTCGAGAGCGCGCTGGCCTTCATGGCGGGCTACGGGATCAAGGCGTTCCTGATTGCCCAGAGCCTGAATCAGATCGACAAGGCTTACGGCCAGAACAACAGCATACTGGATAACTGCCATGTCCGGGTCAGTTTCGCCACCAATGACGAGCGCACGGCAAAGCGGGTATCCGATGGTCTGGGGGTGGCCACCGAAATCCGGTCGCAGAAGAACTATGCCGGCCATCGACTGTCGCCATGGCTGGGGCATCTCATGGTGTCACGGCAGGAGAGCGCCCGTCCCCTGATGACGGTGGGCGAGGTGATGCAGCTTCCGGCGCGGGATGAGGTGGTCATGGTGGCGGGTTGTCCCCCAATTCGCGCGCACAAGGCGCGGTATTTCCGGGACCGTCGGTTCGTCGAGCGCGTTCTGCCGCCGCCGGATCCCACGCAATTGGCACGGCCCGTGCGATCTGATGACTGGAGTGGTCGCCCGTCTCCTGTCACTCCGCCACCGGAGCAGCAGATGTCGGCGGCAGAGCCTGACAGGCCCGACGATGCCGATAGCGATGAATCGCTCGGCACGGGGCGGAAGTGGTCGCGCGAGCATGATCCGGCGGAGACCGGCAAACGCAAGCGGCGTGCGGCACCGGACCTTTTTGGTGAGGAACCGCCACAGGATCCAGAAGCGCGTGATCGTGCCGACCTGACGCGGATTGCCCGGCAGGCCGGGCTCGACCGTGGCAATGACCTTGGGTTGTGAGGGTGCAATGACAGCATCCCCGAAGAAGGCGCGGCTGTCGGTGTATCTGGAACCGAAACTGCTCGATGCCCTGACCGCGCACGCTACGCGGCGCGATCTGTCCCTTTCCCTGGTGGCGGAAGCGGCTATCGCATCCTTTCTGTCGCCCGATGCCGATGAGCGACGGGAAGCGGCGATGAGTCGCAGGCTGGACCGTCTTGACCGGCAGGTCGCCCGCATGGAGCGCGATCTTGGGATCAGCCTTGAGACGCTGGCGCTGTTCATCCGCTACTGGATGACGGTCAGCCCACCCTTGCCGGAACCGGCAGCCGCTGCCGCGCGGGCACAGGGGACGGAACGGTATGAAGCGTTCGTGGCCGCGCTTGGTAGGCGACTCAGTCGGGGACCGGTCTTCCGGCAGGAAATTCCCGATGACGTGTCTCCAGGGTCAGAAACCTGATCCCGCAATCCGCAAGTAAAAACCGCATCCGGTACGATCCTGTACTATGGCTGGAAAATACTGTTGAAATCGGGAGAAAGCAGCACTCTCTAATTGTCCCCGTCGTCGTCCGGAGAGGCCGGATGACCCGCAGAGACGGGGGATTTCCATGGCGGTCACACCCATTGAAAGTGGAGCCCGACAGCGTGGCATGTTCATGCTGCGCACGGCGATGGGGCCAGCGATTGCCCGGCACCTCGCTGATCCTGCCATTGTCGAGGTGATGCTCAATCCCGATGGCAGGTTGTGGATCGACCGTCTGTCCGAAGGGCTGTCCGACACTGGCGAAACCGTCACCCCCGCCGATGCCGAGCGCATCGTGCGGCTGGTGGCGCATCATGTCGGCGCGGAGGTGCATGAGGGGGCGCCCCGCGTGTCGGCGGAATTGCCGACCGGTGAGCGTTTCGAGGGATTGCTGCCACCCGTGGTGATGGCCCCGAGTTTTGCCATCCGTAAACCCGCCGTCGCGGTGTTCACGCTCGATGATTACGTCGCTGCCGGGATCATGACGGAGGGGCAGGCGGCATATCTTCGCCAGGCAGTCGCGGACCGTAAAAATATTCTGGTCGCGGGGGGCACATCCACTGGCAAGACCACATTGGTCAACGCATTGCTGGCCGAGGTCGCGAAAACTGACGATCGCATCGTGCTGATCGAGGATACGCGCGAACTGCAATGCACGGCGCCCAATCTGATCGCTATGCGTACAAAGGATGGTGTCATCACACTGTCCGAACTGGTTCGATCGGCACTCCGCCTGCGCCCTGACCGTATCCCGATTGGCGAGGTGCGTGGTCCCGAGGCTCTTGATCTGCTCAAGGCCTGGGGAACCGGCCATCCGGGCGGGATTGGCACTCTGCATGCCGGATCGGTGCTGGCTGCCCTCTACCGGCTGGAACAGTTGATTCAGGAGGCCGTCGTCACTGTGCCACGCGCGATGATTGCCGAAACCATTGACGTGGTCGCCGTGCTGTCAGGGCGCGGCACCGCCCGTCGTCTGAGTGAGTTGGCCGAAATCGACGGTCTTGATCCCGCCAAAGGCGCTTACCGCATCCGTCCGGCCAGCCTGTCATCCTCCGAAACACCATTCTCCGGGAAGGGAGAGTCATCATGATGTCGCGTTCACGCCTCCATTCCGTCGCCCGGTCTGCTCGCTGCCTGCCCGATAGTCGTGTGATCGGCACAGCGATGCTGCTGTCGCTCTGCCTTGGGTCATCGGCCTGGGCATCGGGGGCAGGCATGCCATGGGAAGAGCCGCTCAATCAGATACTGGAATCCGTGCAGGGGCCGGTCGCCAAGATCGTCTCGGTGATCATCATCACCGTGACCGGTTTGACGCTGGCCTTCGGGGAAAGCTCGGGCGGCTTTCGGCGGCTGATCCAGATCGTATTCGGCCTGTCTATCGCTTTTGCCGCCAGCTCGTTCTTCCTGTCCTTCTTCTCCTTCTCGGGCGGGGCGCTGATCTGATGGCGGCCTATGAGGATGATGCTGTGCCGGGATTCCATGTCCCGGTGCATCGCTCGCTGACCGATCCAATCCTGCTGGGTGGGGCGCCCCGCGCGGTCGCCATTGCCAATGGCACGCTGGCGGCTGCGATCGCGCTGGGTCTGCGTCTGTGGCTGATCGGCGCTGCCTTCTGGGTCGTGGGGCACACGCTGGCGGTCTGGGGGGCCAGGCGTGATCCGCTGTTCATCGAGGTGGGGCGGCGGCATCTCCGCTATCCCGCCTGGCTGCGGGCATAGGGAGACCGGCCATGATGTCCTTTGGCGAATATCGCAATCGAAATTCCCTCCTGTCCGACTTCCTGCCCTGGGCAGCACTGGTTACGAAAGGTGTTGTCCTGAACAAGGACGGCAGTTTTCAGCGCATCGCAAAAATACGTGGTCCCGATCTCGATAGTGCAACGCCTGCTGAACTGGTGGGTGTGACCGGGCGCTTAAATAGCGCCCTGCGGCGTCTTGGTTCGGGTTGGGCCGTGTTCGTGGAGGCACAGCGTGTGCCGGCGACACTTTATCCCGACAGCGATTTCCCTGACGCAGCCAGTCAGATGGTCGATCTGGAACGCCGGGAGCAGTTCGAGGATGAGGGCGCGCATTTCGAGAGCCGGTATTTCCTCACCCTGGTCTGGCTGCCGCCTGCGGAATCTTCTGACCGTGCAGCGCGGTTTCTCTATGAGGGCAGGGAACGTGACGGTCCCGATCCATATGGCATGCTCCATGCGTTCGTGGATCGCAGTGATCGGCTTCTTGCCCTGCTGGACGGATTCATGCCCGAAACCGCCTGGCTTGATGACAGTGAGACGCTGACTTACCTGCACAGCACCATCTCAACCCGGAATCAGCGGGTCCGGGTGCCCGAGATTCCGATGCACCTTGACGCTCTGCTGGTCGACCAGCCTTTGTCGGGCGGTCTGGAGCCGAAACTCGGCGACGTCTTCCTCAAGACTCTGACCATCACGGGTTTCCCCAGCCGCACCTTTCCCGGAATCCTGGACGATCTGAACCGGTTGGCGATGCCGTATCGCTGGTCTACCCGCGCCATCCTGCTGGACAAGACCGATGCCACGAAGGTTCTGACGAAGATCCGGCGCCAGTGGTTCGCAAAGCGCAAGAGCATTGCGGCCATTGTCCGCGAAGTCATGACCAACGAAGCATCCGTTCTGGTGGACAATGATGCCGCCAACAAGGCGGCGGATGCCGATCTGGCGTTGCAGTCGCTCGGCGCTGACGATGTGGGCCAAGCCTATATTACCGCCACTGTCACGGTGTGGGATGGCAGTGCCAGCATCGCCGCTGAAAAACTCCGTCTCGTGGAGAAGATCATCCAGGGCCGTGACTTTACCTGCATGACGGAAAGTCTGAATGCGGTGGAAGCCTGGCTCGGTTCCTTGCCAGGCCATGTTTACGCCAATGTGCGGCAGCCACCCGTCTCGACGCTTAACCTCGCGCATATGATTCCGCTCTCCGCCGTCTGGGCGGGACCGGACCAGGACGCGCATTTCAAGGCCGCACCGCTCTTTTACGGTAAGACGGCAGGCGCCACGCCGTTCCGATTTTCTCTCCATGCAAGCGATGTGGGTCATACGCTGATCGCGGGACCGACAGGCGCGGGCAAATCAGTCCTGCTGGCGCTGATGGCATTGCAATTCCGGCGCTATCTGGGCGCGCAGATATTCGCCTTCGATTTCGGTGGCTCGATGCGCGCCGCAACATTCGGCATGGGCGGCGACTGGCATGATCTCGGTGGTGGTCTGACGGATGAGGACGGGTTGGGCGTGGACGGCTTTCCCGGTGTTGCACTCCAGCCACTGGCGTGGATCGATGATCCGGACGAGCGCAAATGGGCCAGCGAATGGCTGGGGCAGATCCTTGCCGGCGAGGGGGTAACGTTAACGCCAGACGTCAAGGCGTATCTCTGGTCGGCCCTGAATTCCCTGGCGTCTTCACCCCAACAGGAACGCACTCTCTCGGGGTTGGTTGCCCTTCTCCAGTCCAACGCGCTGAAGCAGGCGCTGGCCCCATACTGCCTTGGCGGCCCCTATGGTCACCTGCTGGATGCGGACGCCGAGCGACTGGGTGATGCCGACGTGGTGGTCTTCGAAACCGAAGGTCTGATCGGTTCCGGGGCGGCTTCGTCGGTGCTATCCTATCTGTTCCATCGCATCGAAGGACGGCTGGATGGCCGCCCGACCCTGCTGGTCATCGACGAAGGGTGGCTGGTTCTTGATGACGGGAATTTCTCTGGCCAGCTCCGCGAATGGCTGAAAACGCTGCGCAAAAAGAATTCCAGCGTCATCTTCGCCACGCAGTCTTTGTCAGATATTGCCAATTCGCCCATCGCTCCGGCCGTGGTGGAAAGCTGCCCGACACGGATTTTTCTGCCTAACGAACGTGCCATCGAGCCGCAGATTATGGCGATCTATCGCGATTTCGGTCTGAACGACCGCCAGATTGCCATCATCGCGCGGGCTGCCTCGAAGCGGGAGTATTACTGCCAGACGCAGCGGGGAAACCGGCTGTTTGAACTCGGTCTTGGTCCGGTGGCGCTGGCCCTGTGCGCCGCATCCGGCAAGGACGATCACAGGCTGATTGATGCGGTTCTGGCGGAACACGGCCGCGACGGTTTTCTCCCCGCGTGGTTTGAGGCGCGTGGCGTGTCATGGGCGGCGGATCTTTTGCGTGAAAACCTCCGATCGGAGGGCGTGCCATGACGGAAAAAACTTTCCGGCCTTGGACTGAATTTTTCGGTCGCGCTCACGAAAAACATTTCCGCCGAGGTGTCCTTCTCACTTCTGCAATGCTGGCGGTCGGCGGGGCGTTCGATCTCTCACGACCCGCTCATGCCCAATGGGCGGTGTATGACGGAGCCAACCATGTCCAGAATGTTCTCATCGCGGCACGGACTCTCCAGCAGATCGACAACCAGATTACGTCACTGGCCAATCAGGCCCAGATGCTGGTCAACCAGGGGCGCAATCTGGCAAGCCTGCCGCTCTCGACATTGTCGACGCTGCAATCGACAATTTCCCAGACGACAGCACTCCTCGCGCAGGCGCAGAACATCGCCTACAGCGTCCAGTCCGTCGAACAGCAATACCAGCAGGCGTATACGTCAGTGTCTTCCGGGATGTCTGACAGCGCCCTGTTTTCCCAGGCGCAGACCCGCTGGCAGAATTCTGTGGGCGGGTTCGAAGATGCCCTGAAATTGCAGGCGCGGGTGGTGGGAAATATCCCGAGCGACAGCTCGGCCATGAGCCAGCTTGTCTCCTCCAGCCAGACCTCTACGGGCGCGTTGCAGGCCGCCCAAGCTGGAAACCAGCTTCTGGCCCTGCAATCCCGCCAGTTGTCCGACATCCAGGCGGAACTCGCCGCCAACGGCCGCGCCACCGCCCTGCAACAGGCGCGGGATGCCGCGACGGAAGCGGAAAGCGAGGCGCAGTATCAGCATTTCTCCCAGCATGACGCCTATGTGCCCGGCACGGTGTCCATGTTCGGCAGCAGCGGGAACTGAAGGTCATGGCAATGGGCGACGTTGGCGTTATCGATAGTTTCCTGAACACTTTCACGACCACCATCGATACCGGGTTCGGTCTGGTGAAGGGCAACGTGATCTCGCTGGCCGGAACGCTGTCTGTGCTGGATATCGCACTGGCCGGGCTGTTCTGGGCCTGGGCTGCGGATGAGGACATCATCCAGCGTTTGGTGAAGAAGACGCTTTATATCGGATTTTTTGCTTTTGTGATCAATGATTTTGACCATCTGTCGAAGGTGATGTTCGACAGTTTTGCTCAGCTTGGTCTGAGGGCAGGGGGCGGAACGCTGGCGCTTTCGGATTTCCTGCGTCCCGGTCGTCTGGCGTCAACCGGCTTCGATGCGGCCCAGCCACTTCTGGACTCTGTACATAATCTTCTCGGCCCGGTCGCCTTCTTTACGAATTTCATCCAGATCTTCGTGCTCTGTCTGTCCTGGCTGATCGTGCTGGCGGCGTTCTTTATTCTGGCCGTGCAGCTTTTTGTCGCCCTGATCGAATTCAAGCTGACCACGCTGGCAGGATTCGTGCTGATCCCCTTCGCCCTGTTCAATCGCACCGCCTTTCTGGCCGAGAAGGTGCTAGGAAATGTCGTGTCCTCGGGCGTGAAGATCATGGTGCTGGCGGTCATTTCCGCCATCGCTTCGGTGCTCTTCAAGCAGTTTACGACGTCCTACGGCGATGCTGTTCCCACGGTCGGACAGGCGACCTCAGTGGTGCTGGCCTCTCTAGCGATTGTTGGGCTCTCCATTTTTGGCGGCAGCATTGCCAATGGGCTTATCTCCGGCGCACCCCAGCTTGGAGCAGGGGCCGCCGTTGGCACTGGTATGGCGGTGGGCGCGATGGGCGCTGCGGCGGTCGCCGGTGTGGGAGCCGTCGCTTCTGGCGGTGCCGCAGCCGTTGGCGCGACCGCCGCTGCTGCACGTGGCGGGGCTGCGATCGCCGGGGCCGCCACGTCAGCCTATTCGGCCGGAGCCGCTGACGCATCTGGTGGCGCGGGCAGCATGGCCGCCGGCATCGGAGGCATGGGCCGGGCTGTCGGCGGGAATATCGCGAATGCGGCAAAAGGGGCGGCCTCGCGTGCAGGCACATCTCTCAAGGAAAGCTACGCCGCCGGCGGTCGCTGGGCCGCGCGCGGGATGGGGGGCGACAGTCCAACGGGCGATGGCGGTGACGGCAGTTCATCTGGTGGTGGTGGTGACCCCACGGGTAACGGCCCTGCCGGTTCTGGTCCGTCTGGTCCCGATGGCGGTTCCGGTCCGACAACCGGCGGCGAGCCACCGCGCTGGGCACGGAGCATGAAGCGCCGCAACGCTGCCACCCATGCCTCCGAGGCGGCTCATGTCATCCGCTCCGCCGATGGCGGAGGCGGGTCGGCGTCCATTGATCTCTCGGAAAAGGAATAAACGCGATGTTCCGTCGCTCCACCACACGCTATGGGACCACGCCCGAGCCCGTGACACCCTATCAGAAAGCGGCGCAGATCTGGGACGAGCGCATCGGCTCCGCCCGTGTGCAGGCGCGCAACTGGCGGCTGATGGCCTTCAGCTCATTAGTCCTGTCCGCCGGACTGGGCGCGGGGGTGGTCTGGCAATCGGCCCGTGGCACCATCACGCCGTGGGTGGTGCAGGTCGATCGGCTGGGGCAGGCGCAGGTCGTGACTCCGGCAACAGCGGGTTATACGCCTGCGGACCCGCAGATCGCGTGGTATCTGGCGCAGTTTATTGGCGATGTCCGCTCCCTGTCGTCCGATGCCGTGGTGGTCCGGCATAACTGGCTGCGGGCCTACGATTTCACCACCACGTCCGGTGCTGTGGCGCTGAACGACTATGCCCGTCTCAACGATCCCTTCTCACGCATTGGGCATGAGCAGGTCGAGGTGGACATCGCCTCGGTGATCCGCGCCTCGCCCGGCAGTTTCCGTGTCGCCTGGACCGACCGGCATTACCGCGATGGCACCTTTACCGGCAAGGAGCGATGGACGGCCATCGTGTCCATCGTGCTGCGCACGCCGCGTGACGCCGACCATCTCCGTAAAAATCCTCTGGGTATCTACGTCTCTGGCATCAACTGGTCGAAGGAGCTGGGCCAATGATCCGTCATGCGCTTCGTGTCCTGCCGCTGCTGGTCTTGCCTCTGGCCGGATGCGCGCAGCAGTATCACCCGCCGGTCATCCGTTACGATGACGCCGTGCAGGCGACGCGTCTGCCCGATCCGCCGAAACCGGTGCAGGTGGTGGAAGTCCCGAAACTGCTTCCCCTGCCGGGGCAGCTTAAAGCTCTTCCGGTGCGACGGGCTGTTCGTCCTCCTCCTGAGGTTCCTGATCCGACCGTGCGCGTCACGGAGGCCAATCTGGCAGCGCGCATCCAGCCCACGCGGGCCGGGTTCATCAATGCCGTGCAGGTCTATCCCTATAGTCCGGGTGCACTCTATCAGGTCTACACCTCGCCCGGCGAGATCACCGACATCATGCTCCAGCAGGGTGAGAAGCTGGTGGGCACAGGGCCGGTTGCTGCTGGGGATACCGTGCGCTGGATCATAGGCGATACCGAAAGCGGGGCAGGGGCGACAAAACGCATCCATATTCTGGTCAAGCCGACCAGGCCGGATCTCACGACCAACCTGATCGTCAACACGGACCGGCGGACCTATCTTGCCGAATTGAGGTCAACGCCAGCCACTTATATGGCATCGGTCTCCTGGAACTATCCCGAAGACGATCTGATCGCCCTGCGCCGGCAGGACAGTGCGGCAGAGGACGAAGCGCCGGTGGATGCGGGCCTCACTCTCGACGCCCTGAATTTTCGCTACGCCATCCAGCCGGTGAAGGGCGGCACACCGGCCTGGCTACCCAGCCGGACGTTCGATGACGGGCACAAGGTCTATATCGCCTTCCCATCGGGAATAGGGCAGGGGGAACTGCCGCCACTGTTCGTGCTGGGAGCCGATGGCGGCCCGGAACTGGTCAATTACCGGGTCCGACAGAACTGGATGATCGTGGATCGCCTCTTTGCCGCCGCCGAACTGCGGCTGGGGGATAAACACTCCGAGCAGCGGGTGCGCATTGTCCGGACGGATGGACGGCGCTCATGACGGACGGGCAGGAAGAAGCACGGGATGACAGGGGTGATGGCAGCACGGAAAACGTGCCCCCTGCGACCCTGTCGTCACCGCCAGATCTGCGGCTGAGGGCGGAGCGGCCCCGTGTGGTGCGGCTGTCGCGCACCGTGGTCTGGTCGCTGGGAGGCATGGGCATGATCGCGGTGGCGTTTGCTCTGGGCTATGCGCTGGAAAGTAGTCGTCAGACTTCACCCCCGGCCGTCAGCCAGGACACGGACGCCCGCCCGTCTGCCGATGGTCTGGCGGGGTTGCCGTCCGATTATCTCGGCAAAGATGTGCCGAAGCTGGGACCAGCGCTGCCTGGTGATCTGGGGCATACCATTCTGAAAGCACAGGAGCAGGGAAGGGGGGCGTCCGGTGGCGATGATCGCCGCGCCGCGCAGGAGGTGGAGGCTGCGATCGCCAGCAAATTGTTCGTGCAGACGGGGGACCGGAACCGGGGCACCGAACAGGCAACGCTACCCGCGCCAGGTGCTTCTGCCTCTCAGGCGAACCCGTCTCCCGCGACCGACGCACAATCTGGCAACCGTGCCTTTCTGGCGGGACAGCCCGACCGGGCGACGACGAGCCCGGATCGCATCATGCCTCCGGTGTCGCCTTATATCCTCCAGGCGGGCACTGTCATCGCGGGAGCGCTAAACACGAAAATCAGCTCCGACCTGCCGGGCCATATTACCGGGCATGTGACCCAGAACGTCTATGACAGCCCGACCGGCCGATTCCTGCTGATCCCGCAGGGGAGTCTGCTGTTTGGAGCCTATAACAGCGGCATTTCTTTCGGGCCGCAGCGCAGCCAGATCATCTGGACCCGGCTGATCTTCCCGAATGGTGACAGCCTGGTGCTGGAGAAGCTGCCGGGTGGCGATGCCATCGGTCAGTCCGGCCTGTCCGATGAAGTGAACAATCACTGGGGGCAACTCTTCAAGGCCGCCATCGTGACCACGCTTCTCAGCGTTGGTTCCGAGGCCGGAACCAGCCAGAGCGAGAACAATCTGGCCCAGGCTATCCGCTCCGGGGCCAGCAACGGCTTCTCGATGGTTGGCAACCGGCTGATCGATCGCAGCCTCAACGTCCAGCCGACCCTGACCGATCGGCCGGGGCTGCCGTTTACGATTCTTGTTGGACACGACCTGTTACTCAGGCCTTACCAGAATGGAGGACGTCCACGATGACAGAGTTGAAGATCCGGGAGCTTCCCGACGAGAAACTGGTGAAAATGACCGTGGCGTTACCACCTGACGTTCATCGTGATTTGCTGGCTTATGCAGCACTTCTTTCCGGTAGTGATGGGGCAACGGACCCGGCCCGGCTGGTCGCACCCATGCTCAGGCAGTTCATGATGTCGGATAAGGGGTTCGCCAGGGCACGGAGAAAGGAAAAAGCGGTGACGTCGGGGGGATAGTTTCATGCTCTGCGGGCTTCGATATATCGGGCGAAGCTCCGGGCGCAGGGATTTTCATTGTCGGCTCGCCAGACGATCCCGAATTCCAGATGAGACGAACCGGTCGTGTCACGTATGTCCGTGATTGCAACGTTGTGCCCATGCTGATCGTGAACAAGCGGTAGCCACGACGCAGGAAGCAGGGCGACGCCTTCGTTGTTCTGGACGAGTGCTATGATCCGGTTGCTGCCGATATCATGGCGCCGGATTTTCGGGTGCATATCTGGTTCGCCAAGTTTTCGTCCGACAAGTTCCTCGAAATCCTGACCCGCGTTATCCCGTCCGATCAGGAATATATCGTGCCGCAGATCATGCCACGAGATTTCGCGCTGGTTTGCCAGTGGATGACTGACCGGGAGTGCTGCTACGATGCGGTCGCTCCACAGTGGCATGACCCGCAGGGCTGGAGCCAAATTGCGGCGCGTGACGACCGCGAAATCAATCTGTCCGCGCTGGAGGCGACGCAAAAGCCTTTTGCCTGTGCCCTCGGAATAACGGAAGACGATATCGGGATGTGTGGTGCGGAACTCGCCCGTGAAGGCGGAAAATCGTCCAGGCAGGACGCAGGTCTGGATGCCGACGGAGATCTGCCCGTGCTCGCCCTTGCCCGTTCGCCGTGCGCGGGCGTTCATACCCGCCACATTGTCCAGAATCGTCTGGGTCCAGCGGACGAACTCCTCACCGAAGACAGTCGGAGCGGCACCCGCCGGGGAGCGGGTGAACAGCCTGACATTCAGCCGCTCCTCCAGGTTGTGTAAGGACCGGCTGACGGCTGACTGGCGAGTGTTCAGGAAACGCGCCGCGCCATGGATACTGCCATGCTGTGCGATTGCTCGCACGCACAGCAATTGCCAGAGGTCGAATGGCGGCCGTTTCATCTGGAGTTAAAGTCGGCTGGTGTGAAGAAGGCGCGATGCAGCCTCTTCATCCGCCGCCATCCTGAAAGGATGGGACGCCGTCCACCAATTGCGGACGGTGGTCCAAGGCAGAACATTCATACTATCCCACGCTGCGAGCGTGGGATAGTATGGCTGGAGGTCGGTGCTGGTGAGCAGTTCGTATACGCAGATTAGCATGGAGACTGAAAGATCCAATCTCGGATCAAATGCTGGGAAGCCATTCAACGCCTTTCTTTGCCATCGAAATCAGATCGCAAAAATTTTAATCAATAATCTTTCGATCGTTTCATCCATGAATTAGCCTGGGCCATCGCTTGCGACCGCGAGAAGTGGCACAATCACATCGCTGATCGGCGTCGGGATCCCGTGGGCACGACCTCGACGCAAGACGACACCGTTGCGGATATCCCATTCAAGGGGTCGACCCGCTTCACGGTCCGTAAGAATGGACGTGCCCATGTCAGAAGGAGATGCCTGAAACTTGTCGAGGATCGCTTGAGGCACCTCGTCACCAAGTTCAGCGCCCTCGGCGTGAGCCACGGCCAGACATTCCCGTAGATAAGCGAGCGTAAGTCTGGCGATGTCCGACCGGCTGAACATGCCTGAGCGCCGCTGCGTAAGAGCCATTAGACCGGCCGCCGCGTTCTGCAGCAGCTTGCGCCAGGACTGAGAGAGGAAATCCCCGGCCAAGTCTACGGAACAGCGGGTGCCACGCAACGCCTCGACAACGATGTGTGACGCCGACATGTCTGGCAGGGTAAGACGCACATCCCCACGCAAGCGCACCGAGCCATCGGCCTGCGCCTGAACAGGAAACCACACGACAGCAGGTATGACCTGCGTATGCGGACAGTGTGGCCCAACGCGCTCCACCTGTTCCACCCCGTTTTGCAGCACACACACGACGGTCCCTGGGCGACACAATACTGACAGCCATTCTGCCGCCGCCTCGGTTTGCGTGTCCTTGACCGCGAGGAAGACAAGGTCAGCACCCCAAGCGATTTGTCTGGGGTCAGTCCTTACCGGTCCGGGGACGGTGATGAGGCAATCGTTGTCCTGAAGAGTCAGATGCTCTCGCGGAGTGCGGCCACATAACACCGGAGTGTGGCCAGCTTCATATAGCGCCGCCGCGATCACGGTGCCGATTGCCCCGGGACCTATGACAGCCACAGCGGTATTCCTGTCCGTATTCATGAAAACGATCTCCCTGGCGACACCTTCGGCTCATATGCAATGCATTGGCGCACATGGAGCTTGTGCGCTCGATGCGTGTTTTGTAATGTATTACACATCATGATTGATTTCTGTAATAAACTTTCGGATTCTGCGGGGCGGCTGGGCCAATGGCTTGGCAGCATTCAGGCACGGAGCGGCGGCCTTGCTGCCAGCGAGGAGAAGGTGGTCGCACTCCTGCTCACCGACCCCTTGTTCGTCGGCACCAGCACGACTGCGCAGGTAGCCGCTCGAGCAGGCGTCTCAGCACCAAGCGTCATCCGCGCCGCGCGTGCAATCGGGTTCGGCGGCTTCACGGAACTCAAGATTGAGATCGCTCGCGCTCGTGGCACTGCCGAATTCTTCGCCCCTTCTGAAACACTCACTGCGAATGCGACGACCACTACCGTACTCGAAACCTCCATTCGTGCGGGCATCGACGCCCTGACTGCGCTCGGCGGCGCCGTCGACACGACTGCGCTCGACAAGGCCGTTGCCTCTATCCAGAGTGCCCGCCAGGTGATCGCCTTTGGCGCGGGTCCGTCAGCGACGGTTGCCGCCGACGCGGTGTTCCGCCTGCGCGCACTTGGCGTGACGACCATCGGCATCCCGGATTATTTGTCGGCGATGATTGCCACGCGCCTGCTCGGCCCGGGCGACGTCGTCATAGCTGTCAGTTCGACGGGTCGCACGCCAACGACGCTCGGTGTCGCCGATGCAGCTGTTGCCGCAGGAGCATCGCTTATTGCGGTCACCAATCAGTACGGCACACCGTTGGCCACCCTTGCGGACATTGCACTGGTCGTTGGTGGCGCACCACTGCCGGCACAGATGGCCGCCGCCGGCAGCCGACTGGCCCAACTCGTCGTCATTGATGCACTGGCCGCAGCACTTGCCTTACGCGATCCGGAGCGTAGTAGAAGAGCGGAGCGAGCGGGTATCGACCTGCCCGATCTTGCCTGATGCAGCCGAGTACCGTTGCAATAATCCTTGTCGCGGCGGTCGCCCATGCGATGTGGAACCTGGCTTCGAAATACAAGCGGGGCGATACCCTGCTGTTCGTCTGGACCTATACCGGCACCTCGGCGCTGTTGTGTGTGCCAATCTGCGTCGCGCTTGTGATCACGGGGCAACAGGTGCTCGACTGGCGGCTCGCCTTGGGTGCGGCCGTCTCGGCGGTGCTCCATATCGCATACTCCCTGATCTTGCAGGCCGGATATGACCGTGCTGAGCTAGGCGTAGTCTATCCGGTAGCACGCGGTACGGGGCCATTGCTGACGATGCTCTTCGCGGTTCTCCTGATGGGAGAACACCTTACTGCAGTCGCGATGCTTGGCGCTTCCCTGATCATCGCAGGAATCCTCGTTGTCACAGGGAATCCGTTCAGGCGCGCAAGTCACCACCCGCTTCAGGGTGCATTATGGGGTGCTGCGACCGGCGCGACCATTGCTGGCTACACTCTCTGGGACAGTTATTCAGTAAATTCGCTGCATCTCGCACCAATAAGTTATTACACCGGCACGCTGCTGCTACAGGGCATATTGCTAACGCCAAGCGCACTTCGTCGGCGACATCGAATCCCGACTGCTGTCCGCACAAATGCCATGCCGATTCTTATTGTCGCCGTGCTTTCCCCTCTGGCCTACATCCTCATACTCAGCGCCATGCAAACGGCGCCTGTGGCGCTCGTTGCGCCCCTGCGTGAGTCGTCCATCGTTATAGGCTCTCTTCTCGCCTGCTGGCTCTTTCACGAGGACCATCTCGCGCGTCGGATCGCGGGGGCTGTCGTCGTACTGATCGGGATCGTGGCCGTCGGTCTGTGATGCCTTTACCGATGCCGGATTATTGCTTTCTTTATTGTCTCGAATGAGGCGGCTCAAGAAGTGTCGCCCGGCCCGACCGTCATGTAAACGCGTCATGCGCAGACTTGGCTAGTGACTGGTAGAACATGATTTCTGCAGGGTGACTCTTTCCTAGGTTCAGGACCCATTGATATGGGCGTCATGATGTGATTCAGGCTCCTTGAGGAGACTGAAGATGAGTGACCTGTATTGGCTGACGGACGAGCAGATGGGACGTCTGCGGCCCTTTTTCCCGAAGAGCCATGGCAAACCTCGCGTTGATGACCGTCGTGTGTTGAGCGGGATCATTTTCGTGAACCGCAATGGTCTGCGCTGGCGTGATGCACCCCGGGAATACGGTCCACACAAGACGCTCTACAACCGCTGGAAGCGCTGGAGTGCTATGGGGATATTCATCCGCATGATGGAGGGACTGGCTACCGGCAAGGCAGAGCCTCAGACGATCATGATTGATGCGACCTATCTCAAGGCCCATCGCACGGCGTCAAGCCTGCGGTTAAAAAAGGGGGGCCAGGCCGTCTGATCGGGAGGACCAAAGGCGGGATGAATACGAAGCTGCATGCCGTCACCGACCGGAACGGACGTCCGCTCGACTTCTTCATGACGGCAGGTCAGGTCAGTGATTACACCGGTGCCGCAGCCCTTCTGGACAACCTCCCATCAGCCGAATGGATGCTGGCGGACCGGGGCTATGACGCTGACTGGTTCAGGGATGCTCTGGAGGAGAAAGGGATCAAACCCTGTATTCCTGGCCGAAAATCTCGTGGAAAACCGGTCAGATACGACAAACGGAAATACAAAAGACGCAACCGTATCGAAATCATGTTCGGCAGGATCAAAGACTGGAGACGGGTCGCAACACGCTATGACAGATGCCCGACCGTCTTCTTCTCGGCAATCTGTCTCGCCGCAACCGTCATCTTCTGGCTATGAGTCCTGAGCCTA
>NZ_JAERKU010000016.1:0-75532 GCF_018256955.1 Acetobacter persici | reverse complement strand
GCCCCAGCCCGTGCCCCCACCGCCTGCGCCGGAGGCTGAAAAGCTGCCGGATACGCCTGTGCCGCCCAAAGCGGAGGAACCGTCTCCTGACGTGGTGAAAACGCCGCCTTCTCCGCCCACGCCACCCAAGACGACGCCGAGTGTCGCGCCGCCGTCTCCGGTCACGGAGCCGACGGATACGCTGCCGGATACGCCAACGCCGTCACACATCACGCAGCCCAACAAGGCGAAGAAGACGCAGGAAGATTCGCATTCTCTGCTGGAGACGCTGGATTCCTTCCGGTCTGATACCAAGCAGACGCATGCGCCCAAGGCAAAGGCAAACCCAGTGCAGGGGGGCGCGCCCAATGGTGGCGGCTCACCGGACGGGGATATTACGCGCAGCCTTTCCGCCGGTGAGCAGAAGGCCATCGGCGGGGCTGTGCGCCGGTGCTATACGGAAGATACGGCTGCCAAAAATTATGCCACTTTTGTCGCGCACCTGATTGTGACGGTGGATGCCACGGGTGAGGCCCGTATTGTACAGTTTGCCCCGCAGACGCAGGCGCAGATGAATGCAGACTCCTCATACCGGGCGCTGGCGGAACGGGCGCGGGCGGCTGTGCTCAGCCCCACCTGTTCCAAGCTGCCTATCCCCAAAAACCTTCTGGGCCAGACCCGGCAGTTGAAATTTGTGTTCAGGCCTTGATCAGGCCACCTGGAGGAAAACTGATGCTTACGAGTACACGACCGCTTATTTCTGATCAGGACGCCGACACACTGGTTGCGGCCCTCGGGCGCCGCACACTGATGGGGGCCAGCGTGGCCGCCGGTGGCCTGCTGATGACGCCGCTGCCCGGCATGGCCGCAACGGCTGCGGCCCCGGAAGCGGAAATTACGGTTGATCAGGCCCGCACGGCCCCTATCCCCATCATCCTGCCGAATTTTGGCGGCGGTCTGGGGGCTCAGATTGCGGAAGTGCTGACGAACGATCTGACCAATACCGGCCTCTTCAAGGTTATTCCCGGCGGCGCCGGGTCTGGCAGCCCCGATTTTGCAGCCGCCAAATCTCTGGGGGCGCGGGCACTGGTAACAGGCAGCGTTACAGGCAGCGGGTCCGTGCGGGTGGAAATGCGCCTGTGGGATGTGCTGACCAGCCAGCAGATTCAGGGCACGGCCTACACCACCACCTCCGCCAACTGGCGGCGGATTGCGCATATTGTGGGCGATGTCATTTACGAACGGATGCTGGGTGAAAAGGGCTATTTCGATACCCGCATTGCCTTTATCTCCCGCTCCGGCGCACGGGCGCATCAGGCAACCCGTCTGGCCATTATGGATCAGGACGGTGCGAACAGCCGCATGCTGACGGCAGGCAAATGGCTGACCCTCACACCGCGCTTCAGCCCGGTGAAGGATCAGGTGGCGTTCATGTCCTACGCCAACAACCGCCCGCGGGTGTATCTGTTTGATCTGGGGAGTGGCCGCCAGCAGATTCTGGGTGAGTTCGCCGGGATTTCCTTCGCGCCGCGTTTTGCCCCGGACGGGCGCTCTGTTGTGCTGTCCGTGACGCGCAATGGCGGGTCTGACCTGTTTGTGGTGGATCTGGGCTCCGGCTCCCGCCGCCAGATCACCTCTTCCGGCGCGATTGATACCAGCCCGTGCTACAGCCCGGATGGCTCTCAGATCGTGTTCAACTCCGACCGTGGCGGCAGCCCGCAGCTTTACATCATGAGCGCGTCGGGTGGCGGGGCCCGGCGCATCTCCTACGGGCATGGCACCTATGGCTCTCCCGTGTGGTCTCCGCGCGGGGATCTGATCGCCTTTACCCGTATTGCCAATGGCAGCTTCTCTCTGGGTGTCATGAACCCTGACGGAACGGGTGAGCGCATCATGACAGAAGGCTTTACGGTGGAAAGCCCGAGCTTCTGCCCCAATGGTCGTGTGCTGGCCTATTGCCGCCAGAGCCGTGCCGGAGCAGGGGGCGCGGGCTTCGCCTCTTCAATCGGCATGGTGGATATCACCGGGTTTAATGACCGCGCCCTGCATACGCCGGGGCAGGCGTCTGACCCGGCATGGTCTCCGCTGAACGGATAAGTCTGTTTTTGTCATAAAACGGCATGCAGCCCCGGGCGGAAGTCCGGGGCTTTTTTTTACAGTTCCAAGAATACTTGCCTTTGATTTTTTGAAAGAAGGGGAAAGGCTGCGCTGAGGCCAGATGTTGTTCTGTGTTAGAAGCGGTCCGGATTTTGTTCTTTCCGGTCTGACACTTCAGGTTTGCGGCGCAGGGGATACAACTATTGGTATTTGTGGGCCGCGCTGTCTCTGGAAAATGAAGACTTTCCCCGAGTCGGAAAGCAGGGCGGCAACCATTGAGATGGTTCTGAACGGCATCTTTATGGTTTTTTAATGGACGCTGTTCCAGAGTAACCACAAAAAAGAGTGAGGATGTGGTCTTTCACGAGCATGATTTTCGCTTTTTTCTTAATAAAGCAAAAGTAAGGCAGAAGAATAAAAATCGGAGCGAATGCGTCGCAGAAGCATTGCAATCCGGTGCGCGTCAATTTGTCGATAAATTCTGAGATTCCACGAAAACCGGGCCGCAGAGGGGCTGCTGTGTCTATTCAGCATCGGTTTTACGGGGTCAGCTATGCCAAAAACAGATCACGCTTGACCGGACGAATGAGCTATGGCTTACGGCAAGGTGGTCTCCACAGTTCGTCGGCTCTTCGATGGTTTTCGGAGGGGAGCAGAGGAATGCGCGGGGATACAGGCATTAACTGTTTTTTTTCTCCGAATAGTTCCGGGTAGGAACTAATTCTCAGGATCCGACACATGAGACTGAAATATATTGCTGCGCTGAGCATGGTTGCCCTTCTCTCTGCCTGTGCGCACGAGAAGGCAAACACGGGTGACTCCAGCGGTGCCTCCACGGCGATGCAGCCGAGCGGCCCCGTTCCCGGCAGCGAAGAAGATCTGGTTGCCACGGCTGGTGACCGCGTGCTGTTCGCTCTGAACAAAAGCGGCCTGTCCTCCGATGCGCAGGCTACGCTGGACAAGCAGGCTGCATGGCTCGCCAAATACCCGCAGGTTAACGTCGAAATCGCCGGTAACTGCGATGACCGCGGCACGGAAGAATACAACATCGCTCTGGGCCAGCGCCGCGCTAACGCAGCCCGTGATTATCTGGTTGCCAAAGGCGTTGCGTCTTCCCGCATCTCCACCATCTCCTACGGTAAGGACCGCCCGACCCAGGAAGGTGATGATGAAAGCGCATGGGCCCAGAACCGTAACGCCATTACTGCTGTTCACTAAGGTCTGGCGTATTTCGCGTCTGAGCTGACAGGGCAGGTCGGGTGAACTTCACCCGGCCTGTTTTTGTATTTCCTGTCTTGTTTTCCGGGAAGGAATGATGAAATCCTTACCCGCTTGTAAGAAAAGGGTGAGGTCTTGATGAAACGCGGGTTGATGACGTCTGTTGCTGCGCCGTGGCGTGCTCTGGCCCTGTGTCTGCCTGTTGCAACCGTTCTGGTGGCGTCTGCCCCGGCGGGGCATGCACAGGATGTGACCAGCCGTGAAGGGCTTGCGCTGCAAAACCAGATTATGGCGCTCAAACAGTCCATGAGCCAGATGCAGGCTTCCGGCAGCACGCTTGCGCCGCCTTCTGCCACACCGGCACCGTCCTCCTCTTCCGGCAATGGAGATCTGACTGCCCAGCTGCTGGACCGGGTGAATACGCTCGAGCAGCAGCAGCGTGATATGCGCGGCGAGATTGACCAGCTGACCAACGATTTGCAGCAGAAGACGGCGGCTCTCGCCAAACAGATGGCTGATAACCAGTTTGCAGCCCAGAATGGCGGCGGCGCAGCCGCTTCCGCCCCGGCTGCTGCTGCCGGAGCAGGGGCTGCTGCCGCCGCGGCGACGTCCGCATCCCGTCCGGCCACCACGCCGGATGCGCTGCTGGCCAGTGGCAAGGCGGCCTTGCAGAAGCGCGATTATGATACGGCGCATGACAACGCGGAACAGGCGCTAAAAAACGCCAAAGGTGCGTTCAAGGTCGATGCGCAGTTCCTGCTGGCTCAGTCTCTGGCAGGGCAGAAGGAATACCGTCAGTCTGCCGTGGCCTATTATGATGCTTATCGTCAGTCCCCCAAAAGTGCCCGTGCGCCGGATGCTCTGCTGGGGGTGAGTGCTTCTCTGCTGGCCATGGGTGATAAAAAGGCAGCCTGTCAGGCGCTTGGAAAGCTGAAGGCGGAATTCCCGTCTCCTACGCAGCGCGTCTCTCATGCCGCGGAAATTTATTCCAGCCGCGGAGGCTGTCAGTAAGGGGCAGTCAGCGGCCCCCTGCCTTCAGCATTGACGACCTTGCCGGATCATCCTTTTTCTGACGCGCCGGTTCGTCCGGCGGCTTTCCTTGCCCGGATAGACCAGCTTGGGCCGTGGTTGCCGGATGATCCGGCCCTGCCGCCCGTTGGTCTGGCCGTTTCAGGCGGTGGAGATAGCCTGTGTCTGGCATGGCTGGCCCGGCACTGGCGGAAACATCTTCTCGCATTTGTGGTGGATCATGGGCTGCGGGCCGAGTCTGCTGAGGAAGCCCGGCTGACCGTCCAGCGGCTTGAGGCGATGGGCGTGGCCGCGCGCCTTTTAACGCTTTCCGGCCTTACCAAAGGACCGGGGATAGCCGAGCGTGCCAGACAGGCGCGTTATGCCATTCTGGCGCAGGCCTGCCGCGAGGCTGGCTGTCTGGACCTCCTGCTGGGCCATCAGGCGGATGATCAGGTCGAGACCATCCGGATGCGTCAGGATTCTGGCAGCGGCCCGGACGGTCTGGCGGGAATGGGCTGGGTGACGGCGCTGCCGGATGTGCGGCTTGTCCGGCCGTTGCTCGGATTTTCCCGGCAGGCTTTGCGCAATACCCTGCGGCAGGCTGGCCTTGTCTGGGTTGATGATCCGTCCAATGAGGATCTCCGCGCCACGCGGGTACGGGTGCGGCACGATCTGCAAGGGCAGGACACCCGGCAGACCTTATGGAAAATCGGGATTGAGGCCGGGACGGCCCGGATGCAGCGGGACGCCGCGCGGGCGGAGAGTCTTGCGCGCCGTGTGAGTCTCCGGCCTGAAGGCTGGGCGTGTCTGGGGCCGGAGTTGCCCGATGCAGAGATCCTGTCTGGCCTGATCCGGGCTGTCGGCGGCCTGATCTATCCCCCGCCCCCTGCGGCGGTGGCCCGGTTGCTCACAGCCGGACAGGATGCCACGCTGGCGGGTGTGCATCTGGTGCGCTGGCGGGCCGAGTGGTTTCTTGTGCGGGAAGTGGCTGCCATGTCTGCTCCGGTTCCGGCGGAGGCGGAGGCAGTGTGGGATAACCGGTTTGAATGCTGGCTGCCCTCTGCCGTGTCCGGCGGTGGGATGCTGATTGGCGCGGCAGGACCGGGGCTTGAGCGGACGCTGCGGGGCGGCTGGCCTGCGCGGTTCTGCGCAACGCTGCCGGCTTTGTGGCGGGACGGGCAGCGCGTGGCTGTGCCGCATCTGGGCTGGTGGGCGGAAGAAGCGCTGAAAGAGGCGCTGTTTGTGTTCCGGCCACCGGTTTCCGTTACGGGCAGCGGTGTGTATGGCTGCCCGGACGGCGAATAGGGCGGCTAAGGCAGGCAGAGCGCCGGACATGTGATAATAAATGTCCTGTAAAGGGTGGGAATATCCGCTCAGCACCCCATGTGTAAGCACAGAGGTTGCATTTTTCGGCGTCTGCCGCTCAGATTAGGGGCTCTCCGGCGCTCTCGCTCGATAAGTATGGAAACACAGGCAAGATGAACAATTTAGGCCGCAACTTGGCGCTTTGGGTCAGCATTATCGTGATGCTGCTGTTGCTTGTAGATGTGTTCCAGCCGGGGAACACGCAGCACGCGGCACAGCAACTGGCCTATTCTGACTTCATTACCGATGTGGATACCGGGCGTGTCCGGTCCGTGGTGATGCAGAACCAGAACGTCTCCGGCACGCTGACAGATGGCACGGCTTTTGAAACCTTTGCGCCGCAGGACCCCTCCCTTGTCTCCCGTCTGACGGGCAAGGGTGTTGAGGTTGTGGCCAAACCGCTGGATCAGGAAGGCAGCCCGCTGCTGCGCTACTTCCTGAACGCGCTGCCGATCATCCTGATGGTGGGGATCTGGCTGTTCATGATGCGCCAGATGCAGGGCGGCGGTGGCCGGGGCGCTATGGGCTTTGGCAAGTCCCGCGCCAAGATGCTGACGGAAAAGCAGGGCCGTGTGACCTTTGAAGATGTTGCGGGTATTGATGAAGCCAAGGGTGAGCTTCAGGAAATTGTCGACTTCCTGAAAGACCCGCAGAAATTTACCCGTCTGGGCGGCAAAATCCCCAAGGGCGTCCTGCTGGTCGGGCCTCCGGGCACAGGTAAGACCCTGCTGGCGCGTGCCATCGCGGGTGAGGCCAATGTGCCGTTCTTCACCATTTCCGGGTCTGACTTTGTGGAAATGTTTGTCGGTGTTGGTGCGTCCCGCGTGCGTGACATGTTCGAGCAGGGCAAGAAGGCCGCGCCGTGCATCATCTTCATTGACGAAATTGACGCCGTGGGCCGCCATCGTGGTGCGGGCCTTGGCGGCGGGAATGATGAGCGTGAGCAGACGCTGAACCAGATGCTGGTCGAAATGGACGGGTTTGAAAGCAATGAGGGCGTGATCCTGATTGCTGCCACCAACCGTCCGGACGTGCTGGACCCGGCTCTGCTGCGTCCCGGCCGTTTTGACCGTCAGGTTGTGGTGTCCAACCCGGATGTGGCGGGGCGTGAAAAAATCCTGCGTGTGCATATGCGCAAGGTGCCGCTGGCCTCTGACGTTGACCCGCGCATTATTGCCCGTGGCACACCCGGCTTCTCGGGGGCGGACCTTGCCAATCTGGTGAACGAGGCCGCTCTGGCTGCTGCGCGCCTTGGCAAGCGCACCGTGGCGATGCGGGAGTTTGAAGACGCCAAGGATAAAGTCCTGATGGGCGCTGAGCGTCGTTCCCTCGTCATGAATGAAGAGGAAAAGAAGCGCACCGCGTATCATGAGGCCGGGCATGCCATTACGGCGGTTCTGGTGCCGGAGAGCGAGCCCATCCATAAGGCGACGATTATCCCGCGCGGTCGCGCGCTGGGGATGGTCATGCGTCTGCCGGAAGGGGACCGCCTGTCCATGAGCAAGAAGAACTGCATTGCGCATCTTGTTGTGGCCATGGGGGGCCGCGTTGCGGAGGAAGTCGTCTACGGGAAAGACAATATCTGCAATGGCGCCATGGGTGACATTCAGATGGCGACCCGCGTGGCCCGCAGCATGGTGACCGAATGGGGCATGAGCGAGAAGGTTGGCATGATTGCCTACGCCAATGATGATCAGGGCGGTGGCGGCATGTTCTTTGGCGGGGCCGCCAAGAACTTCTCTGAACATACGGCCAAGGAAATCGACTCTGAAATCAAGCGTCTGATTGATGAGGCGTATGATCAGGCCCGCAATTACCTGCATGACCATGTGGATGAACTGCACCGTCTGGCAGAAGCCCTGCTGGAATATGAAACGCTGAGCGGGGAAGATATCCGCCAGATCATGCGTGGCCAGCCGATTGAACGGGTGGAAACGGATGACACCACGCCGGTCAACCGTCGGTCTTCCGTCCCGCAGGTTTCCGGGCCTGAACTGGCTGAGCTGGGTGACAAGCCTGAGGGCGGCGAAGGCGGCGGGATGAACCCTGTGCCGCAGCCCGGTTAAGGCAGCAGACGCCAGAAACAGACAAAAATCAGGAGGGGCGGCAGCAATGCCGCCTCTTTTGCGTTTGAGCAGAGGATAAAAAATGGATTTTCGGCGTCTGGCAGAGCCCGCAGGGCTGCTCTATGGCACAGCCGCGCAGGATGCCGTGAGGCGTGGTCTGGCGCTGCCTCTGGCAGGTGGCCCTGCCGCATTCAGCTGTGTGGACCTGATAGAAGACAGGACCCATAGCGGTTTTTTGCCGGTCGGGGATGTGCCCGCAGGGTGGCAGGACGTGCTGGCCCGGCTTGTCGCAAAGCCACCCGCTGCGGGGATGCCGGAGGGGCCGCAGGTGATGGGTATCCTGAATATCACCCCGGACAGTTTTAGTGATGGCGGCCGGCACCGGGACGCGGAACGGGCGGTACAGGCCGGGCTGATGCAGATTGCCGGGGGCGCGGGTGTTCTGGACATTGGCGGGGAAAGTACACGCCCCGGTGCGGCCGTTGTGACAGCTGAAGAAGAATGGCAGCGGATCGGACCGGTCGTGCAGGGGCTGAAGCAGCAGAAGCCGGAGGCCGTGCTGTCTATTGATACCCGCAACAGCACCGTAATGGCACAGGCGCTGGCGGCAGGCGCGGACGTGATCAATGATGTGTCCGCTCTGACGCATGACCCTGATGCGCTGCCTCTGCTGGCGGGGGAACGCTGTGGTGTGGTGCTCATGCATATGCGCGGCACACCGGCCACCATGGCCCGGCATACGGTGTATGAGGACGTGGCGTGTGATGTTGTGCGCGAACTGGGCGCCCGCCTGACGGCGGCCATAGAGGCAGGTCTTGCGCCGGAGCGGCTGAGTGTGGACCTCGGTCTGGGGTTTGCAAAAAATACGGACCAGAATCTGACCCTGCTCAGCCGCTTGCCGCTCCTGGCCAACCTCGGCTGCCGTGTGGTTCTGGGCCTGTCCCGGAAACGGATGATTGGTGATGTGACGGGCGTGCAGGACCCTGCCGGGCGTGATGCCGGGACGCAGGCGGCCTCTCTGGAGGCATTACCGCTCGGGCAGAGCGTGCTGCGTGTTCATGCTGTGGAGGGGATGGTGCAGGCGCTCCGTGTCTGGCAGCAGGTCCATACCGTCTGAAAAAAGACGTTTGTTTTGAAGCCTTATGGTTTCTTCCCGACAAAAAGCGTTTTAGGGAAGAGGAAATAAAGGTGCGTCCGCACGGCATGGCTGCGTAGGTCATGCCGCCTGTCCGGGCGCAGACGCCACACAATAAGATTGGACGAGGCAGATGAGACGTCTTTTTGGGACAGATGGCATTCGCGGGACAGCCAACAGCGCGCCGATGACGGTCGATATCGCCCAGAAGCTGGGGCAGGCTGCGGGCCTGCATTTTACCCGTGGTGAACACCGGCACAGCGTCCTTCTGGGCAAGGATACCCGGCTTTCCGGCTACATGATTGAGAGTGCTCTGGTTGCAGGCTTTCTCTCCGCCGGGATGGACGTCACACTGGTCGGCCCGTTGCCGACACCGGCGATTGCGATGCTGACGCGCTCTTTGCGGGCTGACCTTGGCGTTATGATTTCCGCCTCGCACAACCCGTTTGAGGATAACGGGATCAAGCTGTTCGGTCCGGATGGGTTCAAACTGTCTGACCAGAATGAAATTGATATTGAAAACCTGATGCTGGCGGACCTGACTGGTCGGCTTGCCGCGCCGCGTGAAATTGGCCGGGCGTCCCGCCTGAATGATGCCGCGGGCCGGTATGTGGAAAGTGCCAAGGCGTCCTTCCCGCGTAAATTGCGGCTGGATGGCATGAAAATTGTCATTGATTGCGCAAACGGGTCCGCCTATCGCGTGGCGCCGACAGCCTTGTGGGAACTGGGGGCGGAAGTCATTCGCATTGGCTGCACGCCGGATGGTGTGAATATCAATGACCAGTGTGGTTCCACACACCCGGAGGCTCTCTGTCAGGCGGTTGTGCAGCATGGCGCACATCTGGGTATTGCGCTGGATGGTGATGCAGACCGCGTTCTGATTGCGGATGAAACCGGCCGCCTGATTGACGGGGACCAGATTTTGGCACTCATCGCACAGTCCTGGGCGCGGGAAGGGCGACTGGTCGGGCAGTCAGTGGTGGCGACTGTTATGTCCAACATGGGGCTGGAACGCTTTCTGAATACGCTGGATGTCGGGCTGGAACGGACTTCTGTGGGGGATCGTTACGTCGTGGAACGGATGCGGGAACTGGGCAGTAATGTGGGCGGAGAGCAGTCCGGCCATATGGTGCTGACAGATTTTGCAACCACCGGAGACGGTCTGATCGCTGCCTTGCAAATTTTGGCAGTGCTGGTGGAAGATGGCCGCCCGGCTAGTGAGGTCTGTCGCCTTTTCAAACCCTTTCCGCAAAAGCTGAAAAATGTGCGTTTTAGTGGTGTAAGCCCGTTGGAGGCGGACGCTGTACAGGCCAGACAGAAGGATGTGGAGCAGATGCTTGAGGGCCGGGGCCGCCTTCTTTTGCGTAAAAGCGGGACTGAACCGCTTGTGCGCGTGATGGCGGAAGCGGAAGATGCCGCACTGGTGGATGAGGCTGTCAACCAGATGTGTGCCGCCCTTGAGGCTGTGAGCGTTCCGGCATAATCGGGAAGAGGCTGGAGTGCGTGATGGTAGCTGAACAGAAAAACCCCGCACGCATTCTGGCAATTGCCGGAAGTGATTCTGGTGGTGGCGCGGGGATTCAGGCTGATATTAAGACAATAACGGCTCTGGGTGGCTATGCGCTGACGGCGCTGACGGCTCTCACGGCACAAAACACGCAAGGCGTGCAGGCGATTCTGCCCGTCCCCCCGGAGTTTTTGCGCATGCAGATTCGGTGCGTGCTGGATGATCTTGGGGCAGATGCCATCAAGACCGGCATGCTGGGTGGCGCTGCCGAAATCCAGTGTGTTTCTGAAGAAATTGTCCGCTATCGCCAGATTATTCCCGGATTGCCGGTTGTTATAGACCCGGTGATGGTGGCAAAGGGCGGGGCCAGTCTTCTGGCGGAAGAGGCTTTATCCTGCCTGAAAATGCAGCTTTTCCCGCAGGCCACAGTGCTGACACCAAACCTGCCGGAAGCGGAAAAGCTGACGGGCATGAGCCTCTTATCTGTTGAGGACATGCGGCAGGCCGCCCGCGTTTTACGGGAGATGAGCGGGGCTGCCGTTCTGGTAAAAGGGGGGCATTTATCAGGCGATATGCTGGTGGATGTTCTGCTGGACGAAGACGGTTTTACAGAGTTTAGCGATACCCGGATCACGACGCGCCATACGCATGGCACGGGCTGTACGCTGGCCAGCGCACTGACCACCGGACTGGCGCAGAAGCTCCCGCTGCGCCGGGCGGTTGAAAACGCCCGTCTTTACGTGCGGCAGGCTATCCTGACAGCACCGGGATTTGGTGCTGGGGCAGGTCCACTCTGGCATGCGCATGCATGGTATAAAATACTCTGATATGATCAGGATATTTCTAAACGACTAATCTCCGGCGGGCAGAAGATGCTCCTGCGAAAAGGCAGAAGGCATCGGAATAATCGGGCCAGTCGGAATAGACAGTTTTCTGGTTTTGGGGTCGTGCAGAATATACCCTCTGCCCCACACGGTAGAAATCAGATTATCAGCTCCGGCTGCCTGCAATTTTTTCCGAAGTTTGCAGATAAAAACGTCAATAATCTTAATATCAGGCTCGTCTCTTCCGCCATAGAGGTGGTTCAGGAATGTCTCCTTGGTCTGTGCAACTCCTTTCCGCAGGATCAGAAGTTCAAGGATTGAAAATTCCTTGCCGGTCAGATGCACCGGCTGGTCATTCACGGTCACAGTGTGGCTGTTCAGATCCATTTTAAGATCCCCCACCTGTGTCACAGGGTGGGCAAATCCGCTGGAGCGGCGGAGAATTGCGCGGATGCGGGCTACGAGTTCCGCAGGATTGATGGGTTTCGTCAGATAATCATCCGCCCCGATGGAAAAAGCCCGAATTTTTGCTTCAGGCTGATCGAGAGAAGAAAGAATGATGATCGGTGTGGAGACGTTCAATAATCGTAAAGAATTAATAACGTTGTAGCCATCCATATCGGGCAGGCTGAGGTCAACCACAGCTATTCCGTAATCATAGTTCCTCAGCATCTCAATCGCATTTCTGCCAGAACGCGCCAGATCTACGGAAAGACCTGCTTTTTTGAGTGTTGGTAAAAGCTGACGGGCAGACGTCGCTTCATCTTCAGCGAACAGGATACGCATTGGGTTCTCCCCCACAGAAAGCGCAGCACACCTTAAGGTTGTATTTATGAACAATAAATCTATTTTTACGTGTTTTTCTACAGAGATAAACAGAAATTTATCTTATTTCGTTGAGTTGATTGGTAGGTATGCAACCAGCGCATGTTTGTCGGTCTCTAGAAAAACAATCGAAGGTTGAGGTTGGTTGCGATTGCTTTCTAATTTGTTACCCGGAAGAGATAAATTTTTTATGAAAATAAACAAAAAATATCGTTGTTCGTAAAAATGAGACAGTATAGGAAATAGTATTCAGAGAGCTTATTAAAAGTAAAACGAGAAAATAAAAATATTTATTAAATGGATATTATAGAAATAAAATCAGAAATGGAGTGTGTTATAACAAAATAAAAATGTAATAACACAATAGAAATTATTATTCTTTATGATTAAAAAGTACTCGTGGAAAAACTCTGTCTGAGAAAAATACCGTATACTGTAAGAATTCTCTAAAAATAAAAATGAGTGTATTTTTGATAAACTTTTTATTTTATTCAAGAAATCGTGCTAATTCTTAAAAAATACCATACGAACATCCTGTTTTAGGGGTTATCCAAAAATAAAAAACATAAATAAGAGTTAAAAATTAAAAATATTAATAAATTCAGCTTTTATTCATTTGCATGGCTCGTGACGCGGCTAATCGGACCTTTCCGGATTCTTTGGAATATGTGAGGACAGGAAGGCCGGTTTGTGCAGAGGGCGGGATGGTAGACACACAGATAATTCTGAAAAATGAGCAGGCGACCGAGCAACTGGCGCAGAGTCTGGCTCTTCAGGCGCAACCGGGTGATGCCCTTTTACTCACGGGGCCATTAGGGGCCGGGAAAAGCGTCTTTGCCCGTGCTTTTCTGCGTTGCTTTTGTGGAAACGCGACGCTGGATGTGCCGAGCCCGACTTATACTCTTGTGCAAACCTATCAGGCGGCGGCCTGCACCGCCTCACATTTTGATCTGTGGCGTCTGGGTGGCCCGGATGAACTGGAAGAACTGGGCTGGGATGATGCGCGTGAGGGTGTGGTGCTGGTGGAGTGGCCGGAGCGTCTGGAAGATCTGACGCCGTCTGACGCGCTGCATCTTGCTTTCACTGTAAGTGCTGAGGGCGTGCGGACTGTCCGTCTGCAAGGCTGGGCGGACAGGCTGGATGGTGGGGCGCTGTCTGCCCTCGCGGCAGGTTAGGGAGCGGCGCGCATGAGCCTTGCAACAATCCCGGCCCATCTGCCGTTTCTCGACCAGCTGGCTGCACGGTGGCTTGCAGCCGCTGGCTACCACCCGGAAGCGGTGGGAGAGGGGACAATCATTCTGCCCGGCCGACGTGCCGCGCGCGGTCTGACGGAAGCGTTCCTGCGGCAGATGGATGGCCGCGCCATGCTGCTGCCCCGTATTCTGCCTGTCAGCGCACTGGATGAAGCCGAGCTTGGCCTCTCCGCAGATCTTGGCGGCACGGCCGGGTTTGATCTGCCCCCGGCTGTGGCAGGCATGACGCGCCTTGCGGTGCTCACCCGGCTTGTCCTGCAGGCGGAAGGTGCTTTTGGCACCCGGCCAACGCTGGATCAGGCGTGGCCTCTGGCAAAAGCCCTTGCGGAGCTGATGGATGAGGCGGAATGGGCGGATGTTGATCTGGCAACCCGTCTTCCGGAAGCTGTGCAGGAGAGTTTTGCCGAGCACTGGCAGGTTATCCTGAAGTTTCTGGAGATTGTCACACAGGCCTGGCCGGAATGGCTGGCAAGCCAGCAGGTGATGAATCCGGTAGCGCGGCAGGTCACGCTGCTTCGCGCGCAGGCCCGCCTCTGGCGGGATCAGGCTGAGAGAGGCGAGACAACCCGTATCTGGGCAGCCGGGTTTACCAATATCATGCCCGCGACAGCGGACGCCCTGCGAGCCGTTCTGGCGTGTCCGGGGGGGCGTGTTATTGTGCCCGGTCTCGATCTGGAAATGCCGGAAGAGACGTTCCGGGATTTACCAGACAGCCACCCGCAGGCCGGGCTGAGCCATCTTCTGGCTGCACTTGATGTGGTGCGCGGGGATGCGGAACTCTGGGAGGGAGACGGAGGTTTCCCGGCGCGGACGCACGTGCTTTCCCGCGCGCTGCTGCCTGCTTCCGCGCTGGAAAACTGGGCACAACCCGGTCCGGTTGATCTGGCGCATGCCTCCCGGCTGGACGCGGCAGACCAGCAGGAAGAAGCCGTTGCCATAGCAATGATTTTACGTAACGTGGTGGAAACGCCCGCAAAGCGGGTGGCGCTTGTCACGCCAGACCGCGCTCTGGCGGCGCGTGTGGCAACGGAGCTGGCGCGCTGGGGGGTGCTGGCGGATGATAGTGCCGGGGCTTCTCTCATTGAAACGCCGGGCGCTGTGTTGCTGCGGCTTGTGGCGCAGATGATCGAGAGCAGGTTTTCCCCGGTTTCGGTTCTGTCGGTTCTCAAACATCCTCTGGTCGCCTGTGGTGTTTCCATGGGTGTGTGCCGTGCCTCGGCCCGTCTGCTGGAGCGCACGGTGCTGCGTGGTCCGGCCCCGCCGCCCGGATTTGCGGCGCTGCGGTCGGCGGTTACAGCTGTTCTGGCTGAACAGGCACAGGATGATTATGCGCTTGAGCGTGCCCAAAATGGCGCGGAGGCGGACCGTCCTTATGGGCCTGAGCCTCTGGAAAGCTTTATGGACCGTCTGGAATTTTGTCTGGCACCCGTTTTGCCGTGGGATACCAGAGCGACCAGTGCTGGCCCGGAGAGAGTTGCTACGGGGCCAGTGCCGGATTTCAGCTATCGGGAACCCGTGCCGGATCTGCTGGCAGCCCTCATTCAGGCTGTTGAACGTCTTGTAAAAACAGAAGATGAGGACGCAGCAAAACGGCTCTGGAGCGGAGAGGAAGGCAATCTTCTGGCGGGCCGTCTGACGGAACTGATGATGGCGGCGGATGTGCTGCCACCCCAGCCGCCTGCCGTGCTGGATGGATTGCTGAGCGCCGTTCTGGCGGAAGACCGCGTGGCGGTGCGGCGTGGCGTGGACCATGCGGCGCTGCATCCGCGTGTGCTGATCTGGGGGTTGTTCGAGGCCCGGTTGCAGACAGCGGATGTCGTGGTTCTGGGTGGTCTTGCAGAAAATATCTGGCCCCCTGCGGCGGATGCCGGGCCATGGATGAGCCGCCCGATGCGGCAGCGCGTGGGCCTGCCATCCCCAGAACAGGCCGTCGGGCAGGCGGCGCATGACTTTTTTGCCTGCGCGGCTGCGGCGGGGGAGGTCGTGCTGTCCTGCCCCCGGCGTCGGGATGGTGCGCCGGTTGTGCCAGCCCGCTGGATTTCCCGGCTGGATGCGTTTTTGTCCGGGCGCGGCATGGCGGTGCCGCCGCACCCGGCACTGGGCTGGTTGCAGATGCTGGACAGGCCGGACGGCCCGGCAAGCCCCGTGGCGCCGCCCCGGCCTGTGCCGCCTGTGGCGCTGCGCCCGCGCCGGCTGAGTGTGACGGAAATTGAGACATGGATGCGCGACCCGTATGCCATTTATGCCCGCCATATCCTGAAGCTTCAGCCCTTGCCGGAGCTTGAGGAAGCGGCGGATGCCTCGGATTACGGGATGATTGTGCATGATGCGCTGGAGGACTGGTTCCGCACGCACGGCATCACATGGCCCGCGCAGGCAGAGGCCGGGTTACAAGAGGCGTTCCGTGGGGCGTTGCACAAACGCGCTTTGAGGCCAGCCTTGCAGGCATGGTGGGAACCACGCCTGATGCGGATTGCTTCATGGGTTGCGCAGGCGGAGGACGCCTTGCGTGCAGGCGCGGGTGCTCCTGCAAGCATCCGTACGGAAGCACGCGGGCGCGTGGAGATTCCGGATATGCCGGGCGGGGCGTTCCGGCTGGTCGGGCGGGCGGACCGGATTGATTATGATGCCGAAGGCCGGGTGATTGTGCGCGATTATAAAACCGGCACGTTGCCGTCCGTGCGGGATGTGCAGTCGGGGTGGAGTCCGCAATTACCGCTGGAAGCTGCAATGCTTTTGCGAGGTGGTTTTTCCGGCCTGCCCGGCACTGCCGAGATTGCCGGACTGGTGTACTGGCGGCTGACCGGCGGGGCTGAACCGGGGGAGGAAGTCGCGGTGAAGCCGGAAGCCGAGGCCTCGCTCACGGCGCTGGCCGAGCAGACATGGGAGAGCCTGCGCCAGCGCGTCAGCGCTTATGATCATCCGGAGCAGCCTTATCTGTCTCACCCGCATCCCGGCCGGGAGCCGCGTTTTGCGGATTATGCGCGTCTGGCCCGTGTGCCGGAATGGAACACCGCACGGGTGGAGGATGACGCATGAGCGGCCAGAAAACTCTTTCAGTTTCTCAGGAATTTTCTGAAGCTATTCAGCAGGCCAACTATCAGCAGGCGCTGGCGTCTGACCCGATGGCGTCAGTTTTTGTTTCGGCCTCCGCCGGGAGCGGAAAAACCAAACTGCTGATTGATCGCCTGCTGCGGCTGATGCTCCCGCGCCCCAATCCGGCAGGGGGAGACGGGCTGCCCGGCAGTCCACCAGCCCGGATTTTATGCCTGACCTTTACCAAGGCGGCTGCGGCGGAAATGGCCATCCGGCTCCAGAAGCGCCTTGGCCGCTGGGTGACGTTGCCGGATGATGCGCTGAATGCGGAATTACAGGCTTTGTCTGTGCCCTGCACAGTGGAAACGCGCCGCCGCGCCCGTGCCCTGTTTGCAGAAGTGCTGGATTTGCCGGGTGGAATGCGGATTGGCACCATTCACGCCTTCTGTCAGTCCCTCCTGCGGCGCTTCCCGCTGGAAGCAGCCATGAACCCGCATTTCACCGTGATGGAAGAAACGGATGCGCGTCTGGCTCTGCAAGGATGTGTGGAGACTGTTCTGGGGAACAGCGCCACACAGAGCATTGCCCCGCTGGCGGGCCAGATCGGGCTGGCGGATTTTGTCAGTCTGGTTGGCACGCTCCGGCATGATTCACGGGGCGAAGCCATTCGGGAACGCATACTTGCGCTGCCTGCATTGTTGCCAACGGTCCTGTGCCGCGTGCTGGGTCTGCCACAGGACGCTTTGAAAGGGTCTGAGTCCGAACAGATACATGATGCCTGCACGGATTTTCCGGGTGAGGAGTATTTACGGGATTCTCTTCCTACACTGGTGAGTAAAGGAACAGAGGCCGTTAAAGCCACGGCGTATCGCCTGCTGGACTGGCTGGCTCTTCCACCCGCAGAGCGGGCGCGCCAGTGGGATGTCTGGCGCAACGGGTTGCTGACAAAAGACGGAAAGCCGCGCAAGCGAGGCCTGATTACAACAAAACTCGCGAATGACTATGGAGATCTCGCAACCGCACTGGAGCGGGAGGCGGAGCGTATTCTGGCGGTGGAAGAAGCGTTGCGCGGCAGGCGTCTGGCGCGGCTTGGGCTTGCACTTTTAAAAACTGCTGCACCGGTCGCGGCACTTTATGAGACCCGGAAAAGCCAGAAGGGTCTGGTAGAGTATGATGACCTTATCCGCCGCACACTCGGGCTTTTGCAACAGCCCGGGGCTGCGTGGGTGCTGTATAAGCTGGATGGCGGGATTGACCACCTGCTGCTGGATGAAGTGCAGGATACCTCACGCGAGCAGTGGCGCATTGCGGGCGATCTGACAGCGGAGTTTTTCGCAGGGGATGGAACGCACACGCGGGAGCAGGGCCCACGCACTGTTTTTGCGGTGGGAGATTATAAACAGTCCATTTACGGCTTTCAGGGCGCAGACCCGGATTCTTTCAGAACATGGCGGCGGGAATTTAAAAGCCGTGCCGCTTTTGCATCCTTGCCCTGGCAGGAACCGGACCTGACGGTGTCTTTCCGGTCCACCGCCCCTGTTCTGGCGCTGGTGGATGCGGTTTTTTCCGTGCCGGATGCCGCGCGGGGCGTGGCGGAAGAAGATGGCCGGGCCATGCAGCATCTGACCGCCCGACCCGGTGAAGGCGGCCGAGTGGAACTCTGGCCGCTGGCTGAAGCCCAGATGGATGAGGAAGACACGCTTAGCCCGTGGGAGCCGCCAACGGCCAACACCACCCGCCAGAACCCGCAGCAGAAACTGGCTGACACCCTCGCCCGTTTTATAGCGCAGAAGATCACGACCCCACCGGAAGAGGGCACTGCGCCGCTGACGCCGGGGGACGTTCTGGTGCTGGTGCCGCGCCGGTCCTCTTTTGTCACAGCGCTCATCCGGGCTCTGAAAACGGAGAACGTGCCGGTTGCAACCTTGGTGCGAACGGGGCTGGCGGACCAGCTGGCCGTGCAGGATCTCATGGCGCTGTGCGGCGCGCTGCTGCTGCCGCAGGATGATCTGACGCTCGCCTGCGTGCTTACTTCCCCTCTGGGTGGGGTGTCGGATGAAAGTCTGATGGCTCTGGCAACCGGGCGCGGCAGGGGGGAGCCGCTCTGGTCCGCTTTGCGGGTGCATCATGCTGAGCGGCCGGACTGGGCACAGGCCTGGCAGATGCTGGATGGACTGTTCCGGCGTGTGGATTATCTGACGCCGCATGAACTGCTGTCCGAAGCACTGGGCCGTTCCGGCGGCCGGGCGCGCCTGCTGGCGCGGCTGGGGCCGGAAGCCGCCGAATCGATAGATGAACTGCTCTCGGCCGCCCTGCGCTATCAGGACATGCATCCGCCGTCTTTGCAGGGGTTTCTGCACTGGCTCCGTAATTCGGAAGAAAGCGTGAAGCGTGAGGCTGAAGCCGGGGGCGATGCCGTGCGCGTCATGACGGCGCACGGGGCCAAGGGGTTGCAGGCCCGGCTTGTCATTCTGCCCGATACGGTGGGCACCCCCCGGTTTGAGGACCGGCTGTTCTGGGTCAAGGACGGGCCAACCGGGCTGGACGTGCCGCTCTATGTGCCGCGTGGCGCCTTGGCTGTGAGCGTCACGCAAAAGCTGCGCGCGGCGATGCAGGCCAGTGCCATCGAGGAATATAACCGCCTGCTCTATGTGGCTCTTACCCGTGCGGCGGAGCGGCTGGTGGTGTGCGGCTGGAAACCGGGCCGCGTGGTGCCGCCAGAAAGCTGGTACGAACGGTGCCGCAAAGGATTTGAGGCAGCGGGGGCTGTGCCGCAGGACTGGGATGCGGGCGGCTGGACCGGCGAGATGCTGGTGCTGGAAGAAAAGCCCCGGCCCCGTGCGCAGAAGGAAAGCCAGAGCACCCTTTCTGCCGCTCCGTCTGAGGCGGCAGGTCAGGCAGAGGGTCATGCAGTGAAGGCCGTCCTGCCTGTGTGGCTGGGGCGTGCGCCCGCATGGCAGGGGGTGCCGCCGGTGGCGGACGCACCACTGGCCCGGCCTCTGGCCCCCAGCCGCCCGGATGATGCCATGCTGGGGCCTTTGCCGCCCGTTCGCTCCCCGCTGGATGTGGCAAGCGTGACCCCTGCCGCAGCGCGGGAGGCGGCCTTCCGGCGTGGCACGCTGGTGCATGCGCTGTTGCAATACCTGCCCGCTTATCCGCCGGAACAACAGGCAGAGATGGCGCATGGCTGGCTGGCCCGCCCTGCCAGCGGCCTGAAACCGGAAGAGGCCGCTATACTGGCAAAGCAGGTGCTGGGCGTGCTGGCCCTGCCGGATCTGGCGGCGCTGTTCTCCCCACAGGCACGGGCGGAGCAGCGGCTGGCCGGTGTGGCAGGTGGGCAGGTGATTGTGGGGCAGGTGGACCGCATGATTGTTCTGCCGGACATGGTGCTGGTGTGTGACTTTAAAACCGGGCGGCACACGCCGCGCACGGTGGCGGCAACACCCGTGCTGTATCTGCGTCAGATGGCGGCTTACCGCGCGTTATTGCAGGGGTTATACCCCGATAAGCGGGTGCGGTGTGTGCTGGTCTGGACGGAGGGTCCACGGGCAGACGTGCTGCCGGATGCCCTGCTGGAGGCGCATGCGCCGGGTGTCCGTGGAGACAGCACATCTTGACCGGATGCGCTGGCCCCTTAAGTGTAGAGACACACGCTGTGGGCGGGGAACCGTTTGCGGTCAGACTGTTTATGCCTCTGTCAGGCGTGCCCGCATGCCACCCGTCCACGAACAAGGAAGAGACAATCCCATGAGTGAACATACGCTTGCTGTTACAGATTCCAGCTTTGACGCCGATGTGCTCAAGGCCTCCGGTCTGGTGCTGGTCGATTTCTGGGCGGAATGGTGCGGCCCGTGCAAAATGATTGGCCCGGCACTGGAAGAACTCGGCAAGGATTTTGCCGGGAAGCTGACGGTGGCCAAGATCAATATTGACGATAACCCCGTCTCCCCCAACACGTACGGTGTGCGCAGCATCCCCACCCTGATGCTCGTAAAGGATGGTCAGGTGCTGGACACCAAGGTGGGCGCGCTGCCCAAAAGCCAGCTTAAAGCCTGGGTTGAAGGCGCTCTGTAAGCCTGTCTTGCAGAGGACGTGCGCCGTCCTGCCGGGCCATAATGCTTGGCAGGACGGCGCAAGCAGCGTAAGGCACGCTGCTAACAGGGCTATGCTCCCATTTTTTGATTTATCGCAGTTGCAGGGTTCAAGATGAGCTGGATCACCGAATACGTCCGTCCCAAAATTCGCGGCCTTCTGCGTCGTGATGTGCCGGATAATCTGTGGACCAACTGTGAGTCCTGCAGCCAGATGATTCTGACCAAGGAACTGCATCGCGCCATGAATGTGTGCCCCCATTGCGGGCATCACATGAAGGCACTGGTGCCCGACCGTCTGGCATGGACGTTTGATAACGGGGAATGCATCCGGATTGAACTGCCGCCAGCCCCGGTCGACCCGCTGGGCTTCCGGGACCAGAAAAAATATACCGACCGCCTGAAAGACGCCCGCGCCAAAAGCCATCTGGATGAATCCCTGATTGTGGCGCACGGCACCATTGGCGGGCACCCGAGCGTTGTGGGCGTCATGGCGTTTGAATTCATGGCGGGCACCATGGGTGCGGCCTTTGGTGAGCGTTTTGTGGCGGCGGCCCGTCTGGCTGTGCTGCAAAAGTCCCCGCTGGTCATTTTCACCGCCTCCGGCGGCGCGCGGATGCAGGAAGGGGCGATCAGCCTGATGCAGATGCCGCGCACCACCATCGGGGTGCAGATGCTGAAGGAAGCAGGTCTGCCGTATATTGTGGTGCTCACCAACCCGACCACGGGTGGCGTGACGGCCTCCTTCGCCATGCTGGGCGATGTGCAGATTGCCGAACCCAATGCGCTGATCGGCTTTGCAGGCCCACGCGTGATTGAAGACACCGTGCGGGAAAAACTGCCCGAAGGCTTCCAGCGGTCCGAATATCTGCTGGACCACGGCATGCTGGACATGGTGGTGTCCCGCAAGGAGATGCGGGAGACACTGGCCCGCGTGATCGGCCTGCTGATGCGTGCGCCTGCCACACCGGAAGACGGGAAGGCTGAACCGGCCCCCGCCGTTGTGCCGGATGCAGCCCCTGCCGCTCCTGCGGCCTGAGTACTCCGCGCGTGACATCCTCTACGGGCGGCTCCGTGCCGACGACTGAGTTTTCAGGCCGGACCGGAGAAGTGCTGGAACGGCTGAACCGTCTTTACCCGGCGCTGATTGATCTCTCACTGGGGCGGCTGGAAACCCTGCTGGGCAAGCTGGGGCACCCTGAAGACAACCTCCCCCCCGTGATCCATGTGGCGGGCACCAACGGCAAGGGCAGCACCTGCGCCACGCTGCGCGCCATTGGTGAGGCCGCGGGCTGGCGTGTGCATGTCATGACCTCGCCGCATCTGGTGGATGTTACGGAGCGGTTCCGCCTTGCCGGGACGCTGGTGAGCGAGGCCGAACTGGTCGCGACACTGGAGGAAATTGAGCAGGCCAATGCCGGAGCGCCCATCACGGTGTTTGAGGTGCTGACGGCGGCGGGCTTCCTGCTGTTTTCCCGCCATCCGGCGGAACTGGCCATTATCGAGGTCGGGCTGGGTGGCCGGTGTGACGCCACCAATGTGCTGAAGCACCCGGCGGCCTGCATTGTCACCTCGGTTTCCATGGATCATGAGGCCTTTCTGGGCAACACGCTGGAAGCCATTGCCGCGGAAAAAGCCGGGATTTTCAAACCCGGTGTGCCGGCTGTAACCGGCGCGCAGCCAGAGGCCGTGCGGCGTGTGCTGGAAGCGCAGGCCCGCGCGGTGGGTGCGCCGCTCGCCTGCCGTGGGGAGGCCTGGCAGATTGCGCCCGTGGTCTCCAGTGGCGTGCCTGCCGAAGATGGCAGCCTGATTTTTACCGATTCTCAGGGCTCGCTTACGCTGCCTGCTCCGGCCCTTACTGGCCCATGGCAGATGGAAAACGCCGGTCTGGCTGTGGCGGCGCTGCGTGTGTCCGGGCTGAGCGTGCCGGAGTCTGGCTGGCAGGGTGTGGGCAAGGTTTCATGGCCCGCCCGGATGCAGCGGCTGCATGGGGCACTGGCGCAAAGCCTGCCCGCAGGCTGGGAACTGTGGCTTGATGGCGGGCACAACCCCGGTGCGGGCCACGCGCTGGCGCAGGAATTGCAGACATGGGGGGACGAACCCCTCCATCTGCTGGTTGGCATGAAGCAGACCAAGGATGCCTCGGGCTTTCTGAACCCGGTTCTGCCTTACGCCACAACCCTGTGGGCCATTAGTGAACCCACGCAGCATCTGGCTCTGCCAGTTGAAGCGATTGTGGAAGCCTCCGCTGGCAAGGCTCAGGTTGGCCCGACGCTGGTCCGGGCGCTGGATGCTCTCAAGGCCCGGTCAAATGGTCAGCCCGCCCGTGTGCTGATCTGCGGGAGCCTCTATCTGGCCGGTGTGGCACTGACACAGGATGGCTGGACGCCGGGAGCGTAAGCGCGTTTCTGGCTGTTGAGCTGTTGAGCTGTTGAGCTGTTGAGGTCTGGGAAATAACGTCGCGCTCCGGGTCAGAGCGTTTTCACATACTGTTCCATGGCGGCATATTTTCCGGCGGTGGGTGCGTTGAGGAAATGCACAAAGCCACGCCCGCGCATCGGAGGGGTATTCGGTGCCCCTTCACGCAGGCGGAACAGTAAAACCGCGTTGCGCATATGCTCAAAGCTGCGCACATCGGTTTTCAGAAAAACATAGTTTGCGACACACTGGTCATATCCCAGAAACGGTCGTCGTTCCCCGCTTTTTTTCTGAAAGCTTTTGGCTGTTGTCAGCGCGAGGTTTGCAGAAAACTGCAAAACCGCACCCTGACCACTGGCAAGAATTCCGGCGGAAAAACCGGGCGCGCGCCGGTCAAACGTCATGCCATCCTCGGCCATCATGCGCCAGCCGAACCAGTGACCGGAGGAGGACTCATGCCCCTCCCCAATCTGACCTTCCGGCATGACATGAATTTTGTCTGACCCCGCAATCTGCATCAGGAAAGTCTCAATCGGGGCGTCGATCACAACATCGCAGTCAAGATACAGTAGGGGCTGGCGGTGTGAAAACACAGGATCACTCAGCCGGAATCGCGCGAGGCAGAAATCGACAATGTCCGCATGTTCGGAAACGCAGACGATGTGCAGACGCTCGCCCAGATGCAGATCGTCACGGAGAGCCTCTACCTTTGGGGCATCATCAGAGGATGTGATAACGGCAATCTCACCCCGATACTGTCCGGGGTGAAGAAGGGACCGGAGTGAGAGGGATAAACATCTGAAAATATCATCCTCACCGAACGCCGCGTAATAAACCAGCGGACGGAATGGCCGGATGCGGGCGACTTTCCACCCTTCATAAAGAAACGTGACAGAGGCGGCTAAGGAAGGGTGGGCCTTGCGGAATGCGGCCTCTATGGTGTCAGGATCAATACGGACTCCGTCGGCCTGATAGTGGTCACCACATTTCTGAAAATCAATGACACGGTCAGGGCAGGAAGAAATCCATTTAAGGGTTTCAGGATTGAACATGCTCTTCCGGTCCCGCTCGGCTGTTTTTGTTTAAGGATTTTTAGGCGGATCTGGCGGTTTGTTCCAGAGCGCATCAGACGAAGGAGCGGCCTGCATACTGCGGGCGAGGATTATCGCCAGCCTCTGTCCGGCTTTTGCCAGCCTGCAAAACAGTTTTACATTTGAGGGGAAAAATGGTGCCCCCATTCAGATTTGAACTGAAGACCTACCGCTTACAAGGCGGTTGCTCTACCACTGAGCTATAAGGGCACAGCACATGACGTGCAGGGCCGGATTAAAACTGTAAAACGCGCGGCGCGTCAAGGTCCGGTTTTCAATCTTACCGCAGTTTTTTGGTTGTGCGGATATTGCATCGAACCACACGCTGGCGCATCTAGTCGCTTATGCCGCACTCTGCTTCCGCACCCCTGCCAGCTCTCTCTCTGCACGACAGTCAGCGCCGCGCGACCGTGCCGTTTACGCCGCTCGATCCGGAGCACGTAAAAGTCTATTATTGTGGACCCACGGTCTATGATCTGGCCCATATCGGCAACCTGCGCGCCATGCTGACAGCAGATGTGCTGGTGCGGTTCCTGCGGCAGGCCTATCCGCGCGTGACGTTTGTGCGCAACATTACGGATGTGGACGACAAAATTACCGCCCGCGCCCGCGCCAACGGGGAGGATATTGCCTCCCTGACCCAGCGCACGACGGAGGAGTTCCATCAGGATCTGGCGGCCATGAATGTGCTGCCGCCGGATATTGAACCCCGCGCCACTCATAATATTGGCGAGATGCAGGCCCTGATTGCTCGCCTGATTGAAAACGGCCACGCCTATGAGGCAGATGGCCATGTGCTGTTCTCCGTTGCGTCTTTTCCGTCTTACGGGGCGCTGTCTGGCCGGGATCCGGAGGAACTAGTGGCCGGGGCTCGTGTGGAAGTAGCGGGCTACAAAAAAAATCCGGGTGATTTTGTGCTCTGGAAACCCTCGGATGCGGACCAGCCGGGCTGGGAGAGCCCGTGGGGCCGGGGGCGTCCGGGCTGGCATATTGAATGTTCGGCCATGTCACACCGCTACCTTGGGGAAAGTTTTGATATTCACGGCGGCGGGTCCGACCTGTTGTTCCCGCACCATGAAAATGAGCGCGCCCAGAGCCTGTGCTGCTTCCCGCAGGGCAAGTTTGCCAATTACTGGGTGCATAATGCCATGCTGCTCGTTGAAGGCGAGAAGATGTCGAAATCGCTCGGCAACTTCCTGACGATTCGGGACGTGCTGCAACAGGCTCCGGCGGAGGCACTGCGCCTGCTGCTGCTGGGGGCGCATTATCGCTCGACCCTGAATTATACGCAGGCCGGATTGCAGGAAGCCCGCAAGGTGCTGGACCGGTTCTATCGTGCGCTGGCCGCTGGCCCGGTGCCTGATGTCGCGGCTCCGGAGTCTGTGCTCAGGGCGCTGGCGGAAGATCTGAACACCCCTATGGCCATTGCTGAACTGCATGTTCTGGCCGGGCAGGCGCTGGCGGGTGACAGAACGGCCGCCGGGGCGCTCAAGGCGGGTGCGGGCCTTCTGGGGCTATTGCAGGAAGACCCGGAAAAATGGTTCAAGGGCGACCATTCGGATGAAGACGCGCAGATTGATGCCCTGATTGCGGAACGGACTGCGGCCAAAAAGGCGCGTGATTTTGCGCGGGCGGATGCCCTGCGTGACCAGCTTCAGGGGCAGGGGATTGTGCTTGAAGATACAAAAGACGGCACGATCTGGAGGCGCGCATGACCGGGCGTGACGGCGGGGCTCCGCTAGAGCCTGTTGGCAACACGCCAGTTGTCATTCTGGTCCGCCCGCAGCTTGCCGAAAATATTGGCACCACGGCCCGCGCCATGGCGAATGGCGGCCTGTTCCACCTCCGTCTTGTCAGCCCGCGTGATGGCTGGCCGCAGGAGCGGGCCTGGCGCACGGCCTCTGGCGCAGACCGGATTCTGGAAGCCGCGACCGTGCATGAGAGCGTGGATGATGCCATTGCTGATCTGCACCATGTATTTGCCACCTGCCCCCGCCCCCGCCACATTGTCAAAACAGTCATGACGGCGCGTGGCGGGGCTGCGGAGTTGCGGGCTGCGACAAACCGGGGGCTGAAGGTCGGCCTGCTCTTTGGGCCGGAACGCGCCGGGCTGGATAATGAGGATATGGCGCGCGCGGATGCGCTGATTCGCTACCCCTTAAATCCGGCTTTCATGTCGCTCAATCTGGCGCAGGCCGTCATGATCATGGCGTATGAATGGTGGCTGGCGGACGATCAGACCGCACCGCGTGAACTCATGACCAACGAGACCCATGTTGCGACCAAGGGTGAACTCGAAAACTTCATGGGGCATCTGATCCGTGAGCTGGATGAGTGCGGTTTTCTGCATAATGAGCAGAAGCGCCCCGGCATGGTGCGCAACCTGCGGCATTTTTTCACACGGGGGGAAGTGACGGAGCAGGAACTGCGTACGCTGCATGGCGTGGTGCGGGAACTGGCGCATCCGCGCAGAAAATAACCCGGACCCGGAAGCGGTTTTAAAAACGCTTTAATCGCTCAGACTACAATGCCTGCTGGGTGCGGTCTGGCGCGTGGCTGGCACGGGGCAGATTTGCGGAAAATCCGCCCCGTGCGACACGATATTTAGTCAGCGGCCAGTGGCATGTTGCGGTGTGCCATGGCTGTGGTCACGTGGTCTTCCAGCGCTGCCGTAACCTTATCGGCCTGTTTGGCAAAGATATGGTCGGCATCCGGGAAGACGCGGTAATCCACCGTCACACCCTTCTGGGTGTTCAGCTTGTCCACCAGCTTATGGATGGCGGGTTCCGGAGCCATATCATCCTTGCCGCCTGCAATCATCAGGCCGCCACAGGGGCAGGGGGCCAGAAAGCCAAAGTCATAATAGGTGGCCGGAGGGGCCACGCTGATCCAGCCGGTAATTTCCGGACGGCGCATCAGCAACTGCATGCCAACAAAGGCCCCGAAGGAATAGCCTGCAATCCACAGACCGCTGGCGTTCGGGTTGACCATCTGCATCCAGTCCAGAGCGGCGGCGGCATCGGAAATTTCACCAATTCCGCCGTCGTACCGGCCCTGAGACCGCCCGACGCCACGGGAATTATAGCGCATGACCGAAAAGCCCATTTTCTCAAAGGACCGGTACATGGCGTAGGTAATGCGGTTGTTCATTGTGCCGCCGTGCAGCGGGTGCGGGTGCAGCACCAGCGCCAGAGGCGCATTGGGCTGGTTGGAATGGTGGTAACGCCCTTCAAGACGCCCGTCCGGGCCGGCAAACATAACCTCAGGCATTCGGGTTCCGCATGGTTTTGAAATGCGTCCGTGGGCATGACGCATCCCGGTTTAGCAAAGGCTCCGGCAGGGGGCGATGCCACGCTACAAGCCGGTGCAGGCGGGTCAGGCGGCCCGCAAAACAGTCAGAAAACAGGCCACCTCCCGCCGCAGGCCAGAACAGGCGCGGCAGAAACGGTCTGTTATGGACATGGTATCATGCAGGAGGCAGAAAAAGGGGTGAGGCGCAAAATCCGAGATTGACCTTGCTGCTGGCAGGGGCATACTGCGAAACCTCACCTTGCTGCACTGTATGGTATTGACCATGGCCCCTCTATAAGGGGTGTGCGGTCATAATTTCCACATAAATCGTTCTAATGGCTGTTTTGTGCCCCTTGCAGGGGAACGCACGGGTATTTGAAGGGCAGAAGGAGCAGATCAATGAGTCTCTGGGCGCAGAGCCGGGGTGAGACGTCCCGCAGGGCTTATCTGGATGCGAACGCCACGGAACCTCTGCGGCCACAGGCACGGGAGGCCATGCTTGCGGCGGCTGATCTGACGGGCAACCCGTCCTCCGTGCATAGTGCCGGGCGCATGGCGCGCGCCGTGCTGGAAGAGGCGCGGGATCAGGTGGCCAGAGCACTCGGCGTTGCGCCGCTCAACTGCATTTTTACGTCTGGCGGCACGGAGGCCAATGTTCTGGCCATGCACGGGCTTGGGCAGGGGCGGCGCTTTCTGGTCGGGCAGACAGAGCATGATGCCGTGCGGAAAGGTGTGCCCGCAGGCGCGCCGCTGAGCTGGCTGCCGGTGGAGGCCAGCGGGCAGGTCCGGCTGGACGTGCTGGAGTCTGAACTCGCACAGGGTGGCCCCCCGGCTTTTGTGTGCCTGATGCTGGCCAATAATGAGACTGGGGTTCTGCACCCCATGGCCGAGATTGTGCGCCTTTGCCAGAACTATGGCGCGCATCTGCATGTGGACGCCGTGCAGGCCGCAGGGCGGATGGCGCTCTGTGTGGAAGAGATGGGCATGGATAGCCTTGCTCTCTCAGGCCACAAGATGGGTGGCCCGAAAGGGGCCGGGGCATTGCTGCTGCGTGGCCCGGCTCCGGCGCGACTGGAGCCGTTGTTTGAAGGGGGCGGGCAGGAACAGGGCCGCCGTGGCGGCACGCCCCCCTTGCCCGCACTGGCTGGTCTCGTGGCTGCGTTGCAGGCCTCTCTGGCGCAACCGGCCCAGCCTCTTGCCGCCCTGCGGGACAGGCTGGAGCAGGCGGCATGTGCGGCGGGTGCCGTGGTGAATGGGGGTGCGGCCCCAAGGCTTGCCAACACCACGAACCTCTCCCTGCCGGGGCGCAAGGCGCAGGGGCAACTGATGCGGCTTGATCTGGAGGGTGTCTGTGTGTCCGCCGGGTCAGCCTGTTCTTCCGGCAAGGTGGCGGTTTCCCATGTGCTGGACGCCATGGGGCTGGGGGATCTGGCCGGGCAGTCCATTCGGGTGTCCCTGCCCTGGAATGTGACGGAAGAGGACATACATCAGTTTATCCGGGCGTATGAGGGCATGGCGCAGAGTGCTGCCCCCACCTTTGCGGGCTGAGCGGGCTACGCAAGAGCCGGAGAGAGGAGAAGAAAGGGAGGTTATGGACGCGCTGTATTTCGATCATGCCGCAACCACCCCGTGTGACCCGCGTGTACGGGCTGTGATGCTGAACGCCCTTGAGCAGGATAACGGGAATCCGCACAGCACCACGCATGCGTCCGGCCGGAAGGCGGCGGATCTGGTGGAGCGTGCGCGGGCGGAGGTCGCGGCCCTGATTGGGGCAGACCCGCGCGAGATTATTTTTACGTCCGGCGCAACAGAGGCCAATAACCTTGCCATCAAGGGGGCGGCCCGCCATCTGGCGGCCATCGGCAGCCCGCGCCGCCGGGTGATTACGGTGGCGACGGAACATAAATGCGTTCTGGAAAGCGTGCGCGATCTGGCTCAGGAGGGGTTTGAGCCTGTTATTCTGCCGGTAGACGCCAGCGGGCTGCTGGACCCGGCTGTTTTGCAAAAGGCGCTGGAGGTCCCCACCGCGCTGGTGTCCATCATGGCGGCGAATAATGAGACCGGCGTGTTGCAGGACCTCGCAACGCTTGCGCCGCTGGTCGAGCAGGCCGGAGCTTTACTCCATTCCGATCTGGCGCAGGCCGCCGGAAAAATTCCTGTGGATGTGCGGCGTCTGGGGCTGGCGTTAGGGTCTCTTTCTTCCCACAAGCTCTATGGCCCCAAAGGGGCCGGGGCTCTGTTTGTGCGGCGCAGGCCCCGGGTCAGGGTGCAGCCCTTATTTTCCGGGGGCGGGCAGGAGCGCGGGCTGCGGTCCGGCACATTGCCCGGCTTTCTGCTGGCCGGATTCGGGGAGGCCTGCCGGATTGCGCGGGCGGAGGCTGAGCAGGACGCCGCGCATCTGGCGCACCTGCGGGACATCTTTCTGGCGCGTGTGCGGCAGAGCCTGCCGGATGTGGTGGTGAATGCGGAAGCCTCCCCGCGTCTGCCCGGTCTGTTCAGTCTGCGGTTGCCGGAAGGGCGGCGCGCGCTGGATGTGATTGAGGCCATGCCGGGGGTGGCGGTGTCTCTGGGTTCGGCCTGCTCTTCGGCGGAAATTGCTCCGTCCTACGTGCTGGAAGCCATGGGGCTGGGGCGGGATGAGGCCGGAAGAAGCTTGCGTCTCTCCCCCGGACGCTTTACCTCAGCCGCCGAGGCGGAGCGCGCGGCAGACAGGCTGGTGCAGGCCGCTATGACACAGACAGCTATGATTACAGACAGTACTGGCAGGATAGAAAACGCATGCCCCAGATGACCTTTGTTGAACAGGACGGAACCGAACGCACGGTTGATGCACCGCTCGGCCTTTCTGTGCTTGAAATTGCCCACAAGCATGGCATTGATCTTGAAGGCGCGTGTGAAGGCTCTCTGGCCTGTGCAACCTGCCACGTGGTTGTTGATCCGTCCTGGGCGCCGAAGCTTGAGGCTGCCACGGATGATGAAGAAGATATGCTGGATCTGGCCTTCGGTCTGGAAAAAACATCCCGCCTTGGCTGCCAGATTGTTATGACAGACGCGCTGGATGGTCTTGTTGTGCGCCTGCCGCGCACGGCCTGACGCGATTTTAAACACGAGAGAATAAGGGGACGCGCCGATGCGCATTCTTGTGGCCATGTCCGGGGGGGTGGACAGTTCCGTGGTTGCCGCCCGCCTTCAGGCAGAAGGGCACGAGGTGATCGGGGCGACCCTCCAGCTTTATGATTCCCGCGGGGCTGCCAAAAAAGGGGCCTGCTGCGCCGGGCAGGATATCCGGGATGCCCGCGCTGTGGCTGACCGTCTGGGTTTCCCGCATTATGTGATTGATGCGGAACGCCGGTTTAAGGACAGCGTGATCGAGCGGTTTGCTGATGCCTATGCGGCAGGCGAGACCCCGGTTCCGTGTGTGGCCTGTAATCAGGGCGTGAAATTTACCGATCTTCTGGGCCTCGCGAAGGAAATCGGGGCGGATGCCATGGCGACCGGCCACTATGTGCGCCGTGTGGAAGGCCCGGACGGGCCGGAACTGCACCGCCCGGTGGATGAGGCGCGGGACCAGTCCTGGTTCCTGTTTGCCACCACGCGGGAGCAGCTTGATTTTCTGCGCTTCCCGCTGGGCGATATGCCGGACAAGGCCGCTGTGCGCGCGGAAGCCGAGCAGTTCGGGCTGGTGGTTGCCGGTAAGCCGGACAGTCAGGATCTCTGCTTTGTCAGTGATGGCTCCTACGTGGACCTTGTTGAAAAAATGCACCCCGAAATGGCTGGCCCCGGTGAGATTGTGGACAGCACCGGCCGCGTGGTGGGCCAGCATGAGGGCGTGATGCGCTTTACTGTTGGTCAGAGCAAACGGCTGGGCAACGCCGCCCGTCTGGACGGAGAGCGCCAGATGGTGGTGGGGGTGGAGCCCGGCCGCAAACGTGTGGTGATCGGCCCGCGTTCAGGCTCTTTTGTCAGCACACTTTCTGTGCGGGATGTGAACTGGCTTGTTGATGCCCCGCCGGAGGGGCTGGTCTGCCGGGTGCAGATGCGCGCGCGGGAAGAGCCCCGCGCGGCCCGTGTCATGGCAACGCCAGAGGGTGCGACCGTTCTGCTGGAAGAACCCGCTATGCCCGCCCCCGGTCAGGCCTGTGTGTTTTATGATGGCAGCCGTATTCTGGGCGGCGGCTTTATTCGCCGGACAGAAACTCAGTCTGACCCGCTTACAGACGTCGGGGCAGACACAATATCAGCAGCCTGACAGGAGAGAGACGATGGCAGACGGACGACTGGTAATAGGCACGCAGCGTTATTCTTCATGGTCTCTGCGGGGCTGGCTGCCAGTCCGGCTGGCCGGGCTGAGTGTTGATATTGATGTCATTCCTCTGGCCGGTGGCGGCAAGACCACGGCACTCAAGACGCTCTCTCCTAACGGATGCGTCCCGTATCTGGAACATCATGGGGCCGTGGTGTGGGATTCGCTCTCCATTGCGGAATATTGCGCGGAGCAGGACCCGGACCTGTGGCCTGCGGACCGGTGTGCCCGTGCGGTAGCCCGCTCCATTTCTGCGGAAATGCATTCCGGCTTCCGGGCTGTGCGGGCGGCGCTGCCCATGAATCTGGGGCGGGATAAGCGGCCACCCGCAGCCGGGTTTGATGAGGACGTGCTGAAAGATATTGCCCGGATTGATGCGCTGTGGACCGATGCCCGGACGCGCTTCGGGCAGGAGGGCGCGTTTCTGTTTGGCGCAGAGTTTGGCAATGCTGACGCGATGTATGCGCCCATCGTCGCCCGCTTCCTGTCCTACGATGTGCCGGGCCTGTCTGATAGTTCCCGCGCCTATATGCAGGCCGTGCGCCAGCATCCGCTGATGCGCGAATGGTATGATCAGGCCGCACAGGAACCCGTCGACTGGTATCTGGACGTTTATGAATCTCTGGCCTGATCAGGGCTTTTGTTCCTGATGGTGAGACAGGCATGAGCGTCTCTCGCCCCGGCGGCATACAGGCCGGGCTTCCGGCTGAAGGTACCGGGGGGAATGATGCGCAGGTTTCCATTTCTGCACCGCGTGTCCTGACGGTCCTGCCACCCCGAGAACGCTTTGCAACAGGTGAGGCCGGAGCCATCGCGCTGCTGGTTCGGCGGATGGCTGAGAGCACGGAAACTGTGGCGGGACTTGCCCCGGCCGGGCAACCGTTTGCGGGTGTGCGGTTTGCGCCTGTAGTCCCGGTCTTTCGGCCCTTCAGCCGGATTCAGCGCTATGTGGCCGGGGTGGCGGCCCTTGTCCGGTCCGTACGCCCGGATCTGATTGAAGTGCATAACCGGCCAGATGTGGCTCTGGCATTGCGAAAAGCCTGTCCCGGCCTGCCTGTGAGTCTGGTACTGCATAATGACCCTTGCGGGATGCGGCGCGCCCGCACTGCGGCAGAGCGAGAGCATCTGGGGCAGGCGGTGGCTGTTGTCGCGGTGTCAGAATGGGTGCGTGGCCGCTTTATCAGTCAGGGTGTGACCTCCTGCGTGCGGGTTCTGCCGAATAGTCTTGATCTGTCTAAGCTGCCCCCGCCTGTGCCGCAGCGTGACCCGGTGGTGCTGTTTGCCGGGCGCATTGTGGCGGATAAGGGGGCGGATGCTTTTGTTGCTGCCTGTGCGCGTGTTCTGCCGCGCCATGCGGGCTGGCGGGCAGATATGATTGGTGCGGATCGCTTTGGGCCAGACTCGCCTGAAACTCCGTTTCTCACCGCGCTGCGCGCGCAGGCCCGGCAGGCAGGCGTAGTGCTGCTTGGTTATCAGCCACATGAGGCTGTGATGCAGGCCATGAGTCGCGCTGCAATCGTGGTCGTACCCAGCCGCTGGCCGGAACCGTTTGGCATGGCGGCACTGGAAGCCATGGGGTGCGGGGCGGCGGTTGTGGCCTCCCATCGCGGGGGGCTTCCCGATGTGGTGGGAGAGGCAGGACTTTACGCAGACCCGGATGACCCGGACACACTGGCCGCAGCTCTGGAGCAGCTCATTGTCTCACCCGCCTTACGGGCGGAAGCGGGGCAGGCTGGCCGTGCGCGCGCCAGATTGTTTAATGCTGCTGTCATGCGGGAAAAACGCCGCCTGCTGCATGAGGACCTTGTGCGCGAATGGCGCTGGAAAGGCGTGTTCCGCGCTTAACGGTCCTGCCGCCACCCGCAGGTGCGCAAAGCCTCCTGCATCCCGGCACGCGGGGGCGCTGTGGCAGAAACAGGCGGCGTCAGCGGCAATGTCAGGCTACGGGCCAGCAGGTGCAGACCTTGCGGGTGCGGGTGGCCATAAAGCGTATCCCCCACAATGTGCCAGCCCATGGCCGAGCAATGCACACGTGCCTGATGGGTGCGGCCTGTATGCAGCGTAAGCTCCAGCCAGCATAGGCCTGCGCCGCGCCCCAGCACCTGCCAGTCTGTCCGGGCGGGCGCGCCCTTCGGGTCGGTAATGATCCGCCAGCCGGAGGGGGCGGTTGTTTTGGTAAGCGGCAGGGCAATGGTGCCCTGCTCAGCCTCCGGGCCGCCTTCCACCACCGCCCAGTAGGTTTTACGGGCGGTTTTGTCGGCAAAGGCCTTCTGCATGGCCAGCAGGGGCTGTTTGCGCAGCGCAATAGCCAGACAGCCGGAGGTTTCCGTATCCAGCCGGTGCGCCAGCCACGGCCCGTCCTTGCGGCGGGAGAGCAGAGGGAAGCAGTCTTCCACGCAGGGGCCGCCCTTTGGTCCGGCATGCACAGGCACACCGGCGGGCTTATCCAGAATCACCACATGCTGATCCTGATACAGCAATGTCAGCGGGAATGGGCAGGGCGGAGGTTTGGTCATTCCTCGCGGTTGGGGCCTGTCAGCACCTTGCGGCGGCCCACATGGTCGGCCCGGCTAATAATGCCTTCACGCTCCATCTGCTCAATCAGCTTGGCGGCGCGGTTGTAGCCAATGGACAGGTGCCGCTGCACGAAGGAGGTGGACGCTTTGCCTTCCCGCGTCACAATGGCCACGGCTTCATCATACATATCAGATTCGCCGTTATCGCCACCGCCGCCGGATTTGCCGCTGCTGGCCGGGGCTTCATCTACGGGTTCGGCCAGAACGTCGTCATCATAGATGGGCTCGCCCTGTTCCTTCAGGAAGTTGACGACCTGTTCCACCTCATTATCCGCCACAAACGGCCCATGCACACGGGTAATGCGGCCGCCGCCCTGCATGAACAGCATGTCACCCTGCCCGAGGAGCTGTTCGGCCCCCTGCTCACCCAGAATGGTGCGGCTGTCGAACTTGCTGATCACCTGAAAGGAGATCCGGGTCGGGAAGTTGGCTTTAATGGTGCCGGTAATCACGTCCACGGAGGGGCGCTGTGTGGCCATGACCACATGGATGCCCGCAGCACGGGCCTTCTGGGCCAGACGCTGCACACAGGCGTCAATTTCCTTGCCAGCCGTCATCATCAGATCGGCCACCTCGTCGATAATCACGACGATATAGGGCATCGGGTCGAGCGTGACGGATTGTTCCTCAAACACCGGATTGCCGGTTTCCGGGTCAAACCCGGTCTGCACCCGGCGTACCACAACCTCCCCGTCCGCACGGGCTTCCGCCGCGCGGGCGTTGTAGCCAGCAATATTGCGCACCTGCAAATGCGCCATTGTGCGGTAGCGGCGGTCCATTTCCCGCACCACCCATTTCAGGGCGTTTACGGCTTTGGGCGGCTCTGTCACCACCGGGGTCAGCAGATGCGGGATACCATCATAAATGGAGAGTTCCAGCACCTTGGGGTCAATCATGATCAGGCGGCATTCATCCGGGGAAAGCCGGTAGAGCAGCGACAGGATCATGGCGTTCACGCCAACCGACTTACCGGACCCGGTGGTGCCAGCCACCAGCAGATGCGGCATGCGGGCCAGATCACTAAAAACAGGCTCGCCCTCAATATCCTTGCCAAGAGCAAGGGAGAGATGGGCCGGGTCATCCCGCCAGTCCGGCTGGTTCAGCAGTTCGGACAGGTAAACCGTCTCCCGCTTCTTGTTCGGAACTTCAATCCCGATCACATTCCGGCCCGGAACCGTGGCAATACGCACGCTCAGCACAGACAGGGACCGCGCCACATCATCCGCCAGACCAATCACGCGGGCGGAGCGGATGCCTGCGGCGGGTTCCAGTTCATACAGCGTGACAACCGGGCCGGCGCTCATGCCGACAATTTTGCCCTGCACGCCATAGTCACACAGCACCTGTTCCAGATTATGCGCGGTGTTTCTCAGGTCCTCTTCCGAGGGGCCATGCTGGGTATGAGCCGGTGCAGGTTTAAGCAGGCTCAGCGGCGGCAGTTCCCACCCACCTTTCCGGGTTGCGGGAGAGGCGGACGACTTGGCGGCTTTAACGGTTTTGGCCGCGCTGCCCGGTGCCGTGGCGTCCTTACCCGTAAACAACCGGCCCAGAAGACCATTCCGCCCCTGCGGGGCGGTAGCGGAGGGGGCAGGTTCCAGAGTCAGGCCAGACGCACCGGCAGGCTCTTCCCGCACCGGCGTTGCTGCGTGCGCAGGAGCCGGTTCGTCCTCGTCCGCGTCATGGAAGGCAGGCGCAGTTCCCGCAGAGCGGGCCGGCAGCGGGCTTTCATCTTCCTCGTCCTCATCCTGAAACAGGCTGTGGCCCGTGCTGCCACCGCTGTTTCTGGCGTAGGAGGTTTCCTCCCCCGTGGCGTATCCGCCTAAGGGTCCGGCATTTTCCTCTGTCTGGGGTTTGCGGCTGGCATAATACCGCACAAAGCGCATGCCAAGCTGGCCGGGGAGGCGCACCAGCACCAGCATCCCGCGCCAGAGTGTCAGCCATTCCTCACGCCGCAGACCTGTGCACAGGGCTGTCAGCAGGATGGCCAGCAGCACGCCCAGAATCCAGATAACCATGCCTCCGGCCGGGCCAACGGCGGCCGTGCCGGCAGAGAGGGACGTCTGGGCAATGGAGAATCCGATTCCGCCACCAATCCCGGCCTGCGTGGGCCAGTGAATGGGGGGAAGAGCTGTAAACAGGAGGGGAATGGCGGCCAGCAAGGCTCCGGCAACAGGCAGCAGGCAGATAAGCGCCAGACACCGCAGGGCGAACACCAGAGGGGCCTCATGCCCCAGCAGCCGGTGGCTCAGGAAGCGCCAGCCCCACGCAAACAGAATCAGGGAGGGCAGCACCGCAGCCAGCCCGATTCCCTGTAACAGCGTGTCAGACAGAACGGCCCCGGTCATGCCCAGCAGATTGGTGGGCGGCTGGCCGGTTGCGGTATTAAACGAAGGATCGTTCGGGTTGTATGTCACCAGTGCAACCAGCAAAACGCAGGCGAGCAGACACAGCAAAATCCCCCCGCCTTCTTCAAGCCGCAGACGGAACGCGCTCTTGTAAGGGGAGGTGACGTAATCGGAAGATCTTGAGTGGCTCACGCGCGCCAAGGGCCTGGATCCTGACTCCAAAAGGCCGCCCGTGCCCGCTTCTGTCAGAGAAGGGCGACCGGCGGCGAAGGGTTGATGATGGATGTTTCCACAAGAAACTGACCGTAACCTAGCCTGAACTGGTGTCCTAAAGAAGGTTGTAGGCCGAGTCTTTCTGCAAAACGCCGGAACAAAAGCTTATCCCAGCAAAAACCAGACCCTGAAAACCAGATCTTCAAGCGTTTTATGGCGTCTGAGCTGTTTCAGGCGGTGCAAAGCTGAGACTCGGGTGAGCAGACCGCGCCAGCCCGGCTGCTGTGTTTTTTGCAGCAGATCCAGAGCTTTGACGGTCTCCGGGGCCAGCAGCGTCTTGCGGCGAAGCAAATATAGGGTGTTGGCGCGGAAAATATTCATGAACGCCGTCGGGCCACGCCGGAGGGCCGCCAGAGCGCGGAGCAGGAAATGGCTGCGTGCCCCCACAGCATTTTTCTCATGCTGGCGATAGAAGAGTGACGGCTGATTGTCCGTCAGAACTAGCCCACCAGCTCCGGCCACCATCAGATACGCCCACCAGTCATGGAGCAGAAACGTCGGTGCGGGCATCGCTTTGCGGAGCAGGGCACAGGCGGCAGGTGACAGCATCAGCGTGCAGCCCGTCGCGATATTCTGTGTCATGGCGGGCAGAAAGCTGGTGCCGTCTGGCAATTCGGGTGACAGGCTGAGAGGGGTCAGCGTTTTGTTGGTCAATGTCTGGCGGGTGCAATAAAGGGCCGGGGTCTGGCCGGATACGGTCGCCAGCGCACGCATCCCGCGTTCCAGCTTGTCCGGAAACCAGACATCATCCTGATCACAAAATGCGACAGCGGCCTCCGCCGGTGCCTGCTCCAGCAAGGTTGCGTAGGAGCCTGTGACCCCCAGATGCGCGCCTTTCCCGGCCGGAACTTCCACACAGCGTGCAGGCCCCACGGCGCGGGTAAATTGCTGCATGATGGTAAGGGTGCTGTCAGTAGAGCCATCATCCCGCCAGAACAACGTCCAGTTGGACCATGTCTGTTGCCGGAGGGAGTCTAATTGCTGCTGTAAATAGGAGGCGCCGTTATAAAGAGAGAGAAGAATAGCGACGGAAGAGCCATCGCCCGCAGCAGTATTCCGGTGCTTTATAAGCGCGTGCTGGCTTGTTTGCTGCACCTGTGCTGTTCTTCCTTCAGTCCATATAATCTTAAAACCTGCCCGGGACTGGCTATAGAAGAAGACTGTCTGGAAAATCTGTCAAATTTCAGACCATCCAGACAGTTTCGCACACTGTTTTACGCTGTCTGCGCAAAAATCTGGTGAACAGTTTTCCGCACGCTCTCCTGCCAGGCAGGCATTGTAACGCCGAAAACGCGCGTAAGTTTACTGTTATCCATACGGGAATCAGCAGGACGCTTGGCCGGGGTTGGCCAGTCCTGCGTGCGGATGGCCGTCACGTCAGGCATTGTCTGGCCGTGCGTTGCGGCATCCTGCAGGGCGGCAACAGCCAGACCATGCCAAGTTGTCTCTCCCGTTCCGCAGGCGTGGTAAATGCCCGCAAAGAAGTCTTTCCAGCCGTCTTTTTCAATCACGGCGAGAATGGAGAGAATAGCGTCCGCCAGATCGTCAGAGCTGGTCGGGTTGCCTTTCTGGTCCCCCACCACTTTCAGAGCCGGGTTTTTGGCCCCGGCATTGATCATGGTGCGCACAAAGTTTTTCCCGTGGGCGGAATAAACCCATGAGGTACGCAGCACGATAGTTTTGGGGTTGGCCGCCAGAACCTTGCTTTCTCCCTCGGCCTTGGTGCGGCCATAAACCGTTTCGGGAGAAACCGGGTCTGTCTCAACGTACGGCGCGCCCTTATCCCCGGAAAACACGTAATCCGTCGAGACATGAATCAGCGGAATACCGTGCTCGGCACACAGGCGGGCCAGTTCTTCGGGGCCGGTCGCGTTGGCACGGGCTGCCCCGTCCTGCTCACTTTCCGCCAGATCCACCGCAGTCCATGCGGCGGCGTTGACTACAGCAACCGGTTTGATGGCATTGAGTGTTGCGGCAATGGTTTCGGGTTTATCGAAGTCAAAGTCAGGGCGACCAACGCAGTGGATGCGCGGACCTCCCAGATTGACCAGAGATGTTGCCAGCTGGCCTTTGCCACCGGTAACCAGAATGGGGCCACCGTTCTGTGCGAGACGATTCATGAGTTTTGCTCCTGATTACAGGTGAAACCAGCCTTTGGCGGCGGAAAATTCCGGAGCTTCCAGATCTTTTTCAGAAAGCACGGCGTCTTCCATTTTCACGGGCCAGTCGATGGCCAGCTCTTTGCTGTTCCAGATCACCGCGCGTTCAGACGCTTTATTGTACAGGCCAGTGCATTTGTACTGCACTTCCGCATCTTCCGTCAGGGTGCAGAACCCGTGCAGGAAGCCCGGCGGAATCCAGAGCTGGGACCAGTTTTCTCCAGACAGCTCAGCAGCCACCCATTTCCCGTAAGTCGGGGAGCCCGTGCGGGCATCCACAGCCACATCCCAGATGGCGCCTTTGGTGCAGCGGACCAGTTTACCCTGCGCATAGGGTGCAAGCTGGCAGTGCAGGCCACGGATCACGCCTTTCTGGCGGGAAAGGCTCTGGTTATCCTGCACAAACGGCTCGGTAATCCCGGCATCCCGCATCCGGTCGATATTATAGGTTTCAGAGAAAAACCCACGATTGTCCTGAAAACGCGGGGGCGTGACCAGAATCACGTCCTCAATGGCAAGGCGTTCAACTTTCATGAAAAGAAAGCTCCTGTCTGCAAACGGTTAGGAAAGAGAAAGGGGTGGTTCAGCCTGCGGGCTGAACCGTGTTGGCGACCTGCATCAGCAGCCGTCCCAGTTCTGTTTTCCCCATGCGGGAGGCATGTGCGCGGAGCTGGTCCGCATCAATAAAGCCGAGCCTGAAGGCCACTTCCGCCGGAGAGCCAACCAGCATGCCCTGACGGGCCTGAATGGTGTGCACAAACTGACCGGCTTCCATCAGGCTGTCCGGAATCCCGGCGTCCAGCCAGGCGCAGCCGCGGCCCAGACGGTCCACGTGGAGGCTGCCTTCTTCCAGATAGAAGCGGTTGAGGTCTGTAATTTCCAGCTCACCGCGCGCAGAAGGTTTGACCCGTTTGGCAAAGTCCAGCACACGGTTGTCATAGAAATACAGGCCGGTCACAGCCCAGTTGGAAACCGGCTCTTTCGGTTTTTCAACAATGCTCAGCGCGCGGCCTGTCTCGTCAAAGGACACCACGCCGTAGCGTTCCGGGTCACGGACCTGATACGCAAAAACCGTTGCCCCCGTCGGGCGGATGGCGGCTGTCTGGAGGGCAGCGCTCAGATGGTCCGCAAAAATCAGGTTGTCACCCAGTGCCAGTGCGCACGGGCAGTTATCCAGCCAGTCTTCCGCAATCAGGAAGGCCTGCGGAATTCCGTCCGGGGAAGGCTGAGCCCGGTATTCAAACGTGACGCCAAACTGAGACCCGTCTCCCAGCAGGCGCTTGAACTGCGGGAGATCGGCGGGGGTGCTGATGATCATGATATCCCGGATCCCTGCCAGCATCAGCGTGGAGAGCGGATAATAGACCATCGGCTTATCATAAACCGGCAGCAATTGTTTGCTGGCGGCAAGCGTCATGGGGTACAGGCGCGTTCCGGAACCACCGGCCAGCAGAATACCCTTCATTTTTGTCTGGATTGCAGGCTTCTGTGTCATTCTACGGTGCTTCCCAGTCTGTTGCCTGTGTAACGGCGGGCGCGGATGCCTTCCCACCAGTCGCGGTTGTCCAGATACCACTGCACAGTGCGGCGGATGCCGGTTTCAAACGTGTGCTTTGCTTTCCAGTCCAGCGCTTTTTCCGCGTGGGACGGGTCAATTTCATACCGGAAATCATGGCCGGGGCGGTCTGTGACAAACCGGATCAGGCGTGTGCGCGGGCCAGCAGGGTCCGGCAGCAGCTCGTCCAGAACGTTGCAGATGGTCTCTACCACTTCCAGATTGGTGCGCGGCTGGCGGGCGCCGATGGCGTAGGTCTCGCCCGGCACACCGGTTTCAACCGCTTTGACCAGTGCTTCAGCGTGGTCTTCCACAAACAGCCAGTCCCGCACGTTCTTGCCATCGCCATAGACAGGCAGGTCCTTGCCTTCGATCGCGTTGATGGTGATGAGCGGGATCAGCTTTTCCGGGAAGTGCCAGATGCCGTAATTGTTAGTGGTGTTCGTGACAAACGTCGGCAGGCCATAGGTATGATGCCAGGCGCGGACCAGATGGTCGGAGGACGCCTTGCTGGCCGAATACGGGCTGCGCGGGTCATAGGGCGTGGTTTCCGTAAAGGGCGGGTCGTTCGGCTCCAGCGCCCCGAAGACTTCATCGGTGGAAATATGATGGAAGCGGAACGCGGCGCGATCAGCCTGATCCAGCGTCAGCCAGTATTTCCGGGCGGCTTCCAGCAGGGAATAGGTGCCGACCACGTTGGTCTGGATAAACACCCCCGGACCATCAATGGAGCGGTCCACATGGCTTTCAGCCGCCAGATGCATGACAGCCTGCGGCCGGAATGTTTCAAACAGGCGGCTCAGCTCGCTGCCGTTCACAATATTGGCGCGGGCAAATTCGTAACGCCCGCTTTCCGCGGCGTCTTCCACGGTTTCTTCGGACGCCGCATAGGTCATGCAGTCCACATTCAGGACAGAATGGTTCGTGTCGCGGATAATATGACGGATCACCGCTGACCCGATAAACCCGCAGCCGCCTGTTAATAAGATGCGCATTGATATTCCGTTTTTGTGAACCAAAACAAACGATTGAAATCTCCGATATCCGGCATAGCTCAGAAGAGCGGCCTCTGCCAGCAATCTTGGCGGATTTGCGATTTTCCCGTGCTTGGCTATATGAAAAACAGGCGTACAGGCCGCCGGACGACGGATCTGTTAGGAACTTGAAAGCGAAAATATGTTTGCCAGAAACCTGACGGAGACCCTGCTGCACGTTCTGGACCGCCCGGAGCTGCGTCTTCTGGCCACAGAATGCCGGATCACGCTGGACCCGGCCGTTGCGCATCCGTTCCATGTGCGTACCGGGCGGCAGATTGTGCTGGGCTCCCCCTGCCTTGGGGAACGGCGGGTTGTTGCGTTCCATCTGCGTCACGCGCTGGAACTGGCGGTTCTGTCAGAAGAGGCATCGACCTCAGAGTCTCTCTCCCGACTGAAAATTTCTTTTTCCGCGGCCAGAACAGCGGCCCGATTCTGGATGCTGGATGCCCCGGCCGATCTGCCGGCCCCGGAGGCATGGGTGCGGACGCTCGCCAGCGCGCAGCCTCCTTCGCGCGACACCCTGCCGCAGCTTTTTGATGCCTTATATCCCCTTGTCAGCTCCCCCGGTCAGAGTGCTGTGTCCGACGCCGCACTTTGGGATGAGCTTTCTGCATGGCTCATACAGTCATGGCCGCTGATCGGCCCGGTTGAAGCGCTGATGGCGGAAGGGGGAGATGCCCGGCTGAATATTGATCCGCGGACCGGCCTCAACCATTACGGCTGCTCCCACCGTCCGCGCCCCTGGGCGATAACATTCGCATCGTCCACGGCGTCTTCTTTGTCGGAGCGTGGGTTTACGGGCGGGGAGATGGCCAGAGTGCAGCTTGCGAAGGCTGTGCTCGCCAACAAAGCGCCTCAGGCCTTGCAGACTCTGGCGCTGGATGTCCGGAGCTTTCTGGCGGAATGGTATGGTCTTCCCGGTCAGGATCGTATTGTGCTGGCCTCCTCCGGTACGGATGTTGCTCTGGCGGTGCTGGCCTTATCGACTCTGCCGGGACAGCCGGTGACAACCATTCTCACCGCGCCGGAAGAAACGGGCAGCGGGGTGCCGCTGGCTTCGCACGGGCAGCATTTTGCGCAGGAAACCGCTCTCGGACTGTCTGTCTGCAAAGGTCGACTGGTAGACGGATTCCCGGAAGACACGGCCTGCGTCGCCCTCCCGCTCCGCGATGCGCAGGGGCATTTGCGCCCAGAGGCAGAGGTAACGGCCTCCTGCCAGAGTGAGATCAGAGAACAGCTGGCGCAAGGGGGGCGTGTGCTGCTGCATGTGCTGGATCTGTCTAAAACGGGCCTGCTGGCCCCTGACCTGAAAGCGCTTGAAGGCCTGTGTGATCAGTATCCGGGGCAGCTTGATGTGGTGGTGGATGCCTGTCAGGCGCGGCTGATGCCGGAGCGGGTTCAGGCTTATCTGAGCCGTGGCTGGGCTGTTATGGTCACAGGTTCCAAGTTCTTTACCGGGCCGCCATTCTGTGGCGCTCTCCTGTTGCCCGAGAGCTGGAAAGCCCGGCTGGATCAGGGCGCGCTGCCTGCTGGGCTTGCCGCCTATGCCAACCAGTGTGAATGGCCAGCCAGTCTGGCCTCCCGGGGGCTGGCGTCCGGCTTTAATCACGGATTGCTGTTACGCTGGCGGGCAGCGCAGGCAGAAATGGCGGCGCTGAGTGCGATTCCCTCCGCGAGTGTCGCGCGCCGTTTGCAGAGCTTTCTGGCGGCTGTCACACAAGGGATCGCAGCGAATCCTGACCTTGAATTCCTGCCGCAACCCGCGCCCCTGCGGGAGGCTCTGCCGCATGACTGGGACCGCCAGCAGACAATTCTGTCTTTCCTTGTACGCGCGCCTGAAAGCACCCGTGGCGTTGTGCCGCTTGATCTCGCGCGATGTCGGAAGCTCTATCAATGGCTGAATGCTGATCTGTCTGCGTATGTCCCGCAGGAGCAGGCCGCACTGGCAGCCCTGCTGTGCCACATCGGCCAGCCTGTTCCCATTCCGCACGCGCAGGCGGCTGATGGTCTTGTGGGCGCGCTGAGGCTCTCCGCCGGTGCGCGCCTTGTCTCTGGTGAACCCTCTCATGAAGGTCTTGATCCTGCTGCCCGCATGGCGCGGGAAATTCAGGACGCACACCGGGTTCTGCAAAAAATCAGCCTGATTCTGACATACTGGGATCGTATTGCGCAGGCAGACCCGCTCCCGTCCTACGCACCACGCTGGGAGCCGGATGAGGCGGGTGACGAGTCCAACTGGCCAGAATCCTCCTCTCGGGAGACTGTGACAGACCTGCAAAAGGCGGATGCTCTGCGCCGCGCCATTTCTGCCCTTGCGCTTGGCGGTTCCTGACAGCACAACAGGGACCATGACTGTCAGCCTCACATCCCCCGCGACCCGGCAAACCAATCAGGGTAATTTTCTCGATACACCGCAGCTTGCCCCCGGCATTACGCGGTTCTGGCTGATCCGCCACGCGCTGGTGGAACAGAACGCCCGGCTCAGGCTTTATGGCGCGCTGGATGTACCGCTGTGCCCGGATAGCCTGATCGCGCAGCGCCCGATGTATGAAGCCCTGGCAGCCCGCCTCCCGCGTGACGCGCACTGGCTGATCAGCCCTCTCTCCCGTACGCGCTGCACGGCGGAAGCCATTCAGGAGGCCGGATACGGGCCAGTGCCGATGGACGTGGAGCCTGCGCTGATCGAGCAGAATCTCGGCGCATGGCACAATATGCCGCATCAGGAACTGCCGCAGCACCTGCGTCTGGCCCCGCATCCCTTCTGGTCCGTCTCGGCCACGGAATGCCCGCCGGGTGGGGAGAGCATGATGGATGTGTGCGGCCGCGTTGGTGCGGCGCTGGACCGGCTGGCTGATGCGTATGAAGGGCAGAATATCGTTGCTGTCAGTCATGGCGGGGCCATTCGGGGCGCGCTGGCGCACGCCCTGCGAATCCACCCTGATACTGCGCTGCACTTCTCTATCCAGAATCTCTCCCTGACAATTCTGGAGCGGCTGGCTGAAGGCTGGCGCGTTGTGACGGTCAACGAACTCCCCGGACTCTGATCCTTCGGGGAGAAGCGTCAGGCCGTCTCCTCCCGCGCGTATTTTTCTGACTTTTCCGGCTTCACGGCTCTTGCGCGGGAGCCTTTGGATCTGAGATCGGCGTGCCAGTGCCAGTGCCAGTGCCAGTGCCAGTGCCAGTGCCAGTGCCAGTGCCAGTGCCAGTGCCAGTGCCAGTAGGGCGCGGGGCGGGTGTCGGTTGAAGGCGCGGGGTCACAGCCGCTGACTCCTCATGGCGTGCAGGCTGATGGCTTTGTGGCGTATCTCCTGACGGGAGAGGTGCTGTCTGTTCTCCCGGTTTTGCTGGAGTTCCGTCTGCTGGTAGCTGTGCTGAGGTTGACCCCGAGCCTGACCCTGTGTTCAGGCCTGCACCTGCACCTGCACCTGCACCTGCACCTGCACCTGCACCTGCACCCCCATCAGGCCCGGCCGGAGGTGTTGTTGTCACTGGACTGGCTGGGTGAGAAGCTGGTGCGCCAGAAGCAGGCATTTCAGGCCGGGCAGGCGTGTTCTGTGCAGGCGCATCGGTTTTGAGGGAGGAAACCGACACGCCTTTCAGCGGTGAGCGTTCCGTCACCGGGATTTCCGGCCCTTTTGCATCCCACGCATCCACAGGCGGCAACGGCTGCTGGGAAGGCTGGTCGGCCAGCGGGTTATTATCCAGCACTTTGCGGGTATTCTGTGGATAGCGGTTCATCAGGCCCAGCAGGGTGCCGTTGGTCCAGCCAAACCCGATCTGCATCGGGTATTCACCGCCTCCCTTGCCGCCCGTGGCACTAATCTCGGGGGAGACGACATCATATTTTTCCAGCAGCACGCCGCTTTTTTCATAAGTGCCAATTACGCGGGCCATCCAGCGGCGGCCAATATCTGCTGCCAGAGCATCATGCCCATATTGTTCCAGCCCTTTGATGGCCATCCATTCTTCCGGTGCCCAGCCATTAGGGTAATCCCATTGCTGCCCGGTCTCCCGGTCTGTCACACTCAGGCCCCCTATATGTAAGAGGCGTGTCTGAAGCGTGCGCGCAACCGCATCAGCCTGCTCCTGCGAGGCAATATGCAGGAACAGGGGCACTGCGGTTGCGGTGGACAGCACGTCTCTGAGCTGTCCGGTTCGCCAGTTATAATCGAAATACGCCCCCTCTTTTTCATTCCAGAGAACGTGGTTGATCGCGTTTTTAAGTTGTGTGGCCTGCTGCGCGTAGAAGGCTGCTTTGTCTTTCTCGCCATTCAGGGCGTAGGCGTGGGAGAGCGTTTGCTCCAGATGTACCATGAGACAGTTATATTCGATGGTGATGAGGGACGTTGTGGTGATGGTGTCCAGCGTCTTGCCGTCCGCCAGCCAGCGGGACGTGTAATCCCACCCGGTTTCCGCTCCGGCGCGGAGGTCCCGCCAGAGGTCCGGGGCCGGGCGGTGTGAGCTTTTCGCGGTGACCAGATCCTGCGGGAAGCTTTCATCCCGCGGGGTCTCCATATCATCCCACGGCCGGAACATCAGGGTGTTGTCCGGCAGGCGGACCACATGCTGCCAGGCCGCACCGGGTTTGAGCGCATCCGCCCCGTGGGTCCAGTAGTCATATTCCCGCTGTAATTCCGGCAGGAAGGATGTGTAGACCACCTGCCCGTCATGGCTGGCGAGCAGATCCAGCATCAGGGAGAAAAAAGGCGGCTGGGAGCGGCTGAGGTAATAGGTCCGGTTGCCATTAGGCATATGACCATACCGGTCTATCAGGGATGCAATGTCGCGCACCACATTGCGGAGCAAATCAATCCGCCCGTCTTCATACAGGCCGATCATGGTGAAGTAGCTGTCCCAGTAATAAAACTCCGAGAACCGGCCACCGGGGACAATATAGGTTTCCGGCAGGGGCAGCAGGGAGGACCACGGTACGGCGGTATCGGCCTCCCGCGTCAGCACGTCCCACATGCCGGAAATATAGTCCCGCACGCTTTCTCCCGGTTTGCGGCTATAGGCCGCCGAGCGCAGCACCGGGATGGTAAAATGCTGTGAGACAAACCGTTTCAGATTGAAATCCGGCAGATCTTTTTCCTGCCGCCATGCCGCGACCAGATCCGTGGGAGCCTGATCCGGGATGGCATCCGCAACGGCTTTGGCGTCTGTAAAAATATGGGCGGCATGAATGGCGGCAAACAGGTCTCCCAGCGCAATGGAGGGCGGCCGCAGGTCCTGCGGCACAAAATCCGGCGCGGCATGTTGGCCTGCATGGGTTGCGGGCTGCACATCAAAAAGTCTGACCTGCACGGGCGGGACGGCATCATCTTCATCCAGAGGTGCCTGCGCAGGGTCGGTGCTTGCAGGGGCCACGGCTTTCGACTCTGCTTCAGGAGCAGGAGCAGGAGCAGGAGCAGGAGCAGGAGCAGGAGCAGGAGCAGGAGCAGGAGCAGGAGCAACGGATGGGGGGCTTGCCGGAATATCTGCTGGAATGGCTCCATTTCCAGAAGACGCAGAGGCAGGGTGAGGCGCGGAGGGTGGTGCTGCCGGAGCTGGGGAGGGATTGGTGTGTGAGGGCGTGCCAGCCACAGCAGGATGGTCCTGTGAGGCAGGGGGCTGGGCTGGCCCGCTGGCGATGGATGGGGTGGTGTTGGGGGTGGCGGTAGCAGTCTGCGCCAGAACCGGAGCCGGGGCAGCGGCCAGACAGCAGAGCAGAGCAAGGCGCAGGGGATAAGGACCGGAAGAGGCCGGGCGGGGAGACACAGCGTGTGCTGGTTGCCTCTGGAACGTCGGAATCCCGGAATGTGTTTTGGTCTGGTAAGCGCGCATGGTCGTCTTTCATCTGCTACGGCGGAACGCCGGGGCCGGAAAAGCAGAAAAAGAGGCCGCAGCGGTTGGTCGGGGGCGGGCTGTTAAACCCTGTCACGCATTGTCTCTGCCCCCAGACAGAAACGATGAAACCCCTTGCGGGTTTTGCGGCAGCACTTAACTGTTTATGCTCAGGCTGCTCTGCCGGGAAAATCTGTGACCCGGAGCCTTCTTCCTGTCAGGAGTTTTGTTCATGTCGTCTCTCCCTTCAAGCCCTGGCGCTCTGGCGGTTACAGACCAGTTGTTTTTTGACAGACCGGGCGCCCTGCTGGACCGTGCTGATGCGGAAGCCCTGACCCGCAAGGCGCTGGACGGGATGGATGATGGGGAACTGTTTCTGGAATACCGGGAGAGTGAAGGGATAGCGCTGGATGATGGCGTTATCCGCTCCGCGTCTTTTGATACCAGCAGCGGGTTTGGTCTGCGGGCCGTGCTGGGGGAAGAGACCGGGTTTGCTCATTCTGATGATCTCAGCCGCTCCGCTCTGGCGAGGGCCGGGGATGCTGTCAGCGCCGTGCGTGGTGGCCGTTCCGGCACGATGGCGGATGCCCCCCGTTCCACCAATCGCCGTCTCTACACGGATGCCAACCCGCTGGGTGAGACGGATTTTGCCGCCCGCTCTGGCCTGCTGACCCAGATTGACGCCTATGCCCGCGGTAAGGATAGCCGCGTGGTGCAAGTGATGGCCTCGCTTTCCGGGGAATGGCAGGCCGTGCAGATTATCCGTGCCGATGGAGCGCGAGTGGCGGATTTGCGGCCACTGGTGCGGCTGAATGTGTCTGTGGTGGTGGAGCAGGACGGCAAACGGGAAAGCGGCAGCCACGGGCTGGGTGGCCGGTATGAAATCAATCGTCTGCTGGAAGCGGACACATGGCAGGGTGCGGTGCATGAAGCCCTGCGGCAGGCGCTGGTGGCCCTTGAGGCCCGGCCTGCTCCGGCTGGTGAGATGGAAGTTGTGCTCGGGGCTGGCTGGCCCGGTATCCTGCTGCATGAAGCCGTCGGGCATGGGCTGGAAGGGGACTTCAACCGCAAGGGCACATCGGTTTTTGCCGGGCGTGTTGGCACGCGGGTTGCCGCCCCCGGTGTGACGGTGATTGATGATGGCTCTCTGCCGGACCGGCGCGGCAGCCTGACCATTGATGATGAAGGCACCCCCACAGGCCGGACCACGCTGATTGAAGACGGGATTCTGAAAGGCTATTTGCAGGACCGTCTGAACGCGCGCCTGATGGGCGTTGCCGCAACGGGCAATGGTCGCCGCCAGTCCTACGCACACATGCCGCTGCCGCGCATGACCAATACGCTCATGCTACCCGGTCAGGCCTCCACGGAAGAAATGATCAGTTCCATGAAGCGCGGCCTGTACGCCGTGCATTTTGGCGGCGGGCAGGTGGATATCACGTCCGGCAAGTTCGTCTTCTCCGCCTCCGAGGCTTATCTGGTGGAAGACGGAAAAATTACGACGCCCGTCAAAGGGGCGACGCTGATCGGCAACGGGGCGGACGCCATGACCCATGTGTCCATGATCGGGAAAGACATGGAGCTTGACCCCGGCATAGGCACCTGTGGCAAGGCCGGGCAGGGCGTGCCCGTCGGGGTGGGGCAGCCCACTCTGAAAATGACGGGCCTGACAGTGGGCGGCACGGCCTGATCCACACATCGGAACAAGGGAAGAGGTTCAGCCAGCCTCATGCTCGTGCTAGAGCGTGAGGCCGGATCTTCTGCTTTGGCGGTAGGCAGAGGCGTAAACAGGAATTAAAGAGAATGGTCGAAAACGGGTTTCAGAGTTCCTTCATGCAGGAAGCCGCAGCGCGCGGCTTCATTTTTCAGTGCACGGACCCCGCTGCGCTGGATGACGCGATGGTGAAGGGCTCTGTTGCGGCCTATATCGGTTTTGACCCGACAGCGGACAGCCTGCATGTGGGCAGCCTGATCCAGATTATGATGCTGCGCCTGTTGCAAAAGCACGGGCACCGCCCGGTGGCTCTGGTGGGTGGCGGCACAGCCAGAATTGGTGACCCCTCCTTCCGTGAGGAAGCCCGCAGGCTGATGACGGAAGAGACCATCGGCACCAATCTGGCAGGGATTGAAGGGTGCCTGCGGCAATACCTGACCTTTGGAAGCGGTGCGTCCGGGGCCATTCTGGTGAACAATGCCGACTGGCTGGACAAGCTGGCCTATATCGACCTTCTGCGGGATGTGGGGGTGCATTTCTCCATTAACCGCATGCTGGCTTTTGATTCCGTCAAAAACCGTCTGGACCGTGAGCAGGGGCTGACTTTTCTGGAGTTCAACTACTCCATTCTTCAGTCCTATGACTTCCGGGAACTGAACCGCCGCCACGGTGTGACCCTCCAGCTTGGCGGGTCTGACCAGTGGGGCAATATTGTCTCTGGCGTGGATCTGGTGCGCCGCACAGACCAGAAAAGCGTGATGGGCCTGACAACCCCTCTGTTGACAACCGCCTCCGGCGCCAAAATGGGCAAGACGGCCAACGGGGCTGTCTGGCTGTCTGAAAAGCGTCTGCCGGTGTTTGATTACTGGCAGTTCTGGCGCAACACGGAAGATGCGGATGTGGGCCGTTTCCTGCGGCTGTTTACCGATCTCCCTCTGGAAGAATGTGCCCGTCTGGAAGCCCTGCAGGGCGCTGAGATTAATGAGGCCAAGAAAATTCTGGCAACCGAAGCCACCGCCCTGTGCCACGGGCGCGAGGCCGCGCAGGCTGCGGCAGAAGCGGCCCGCCAGACTTTTGAGGAAGGGAACGTAACCGCGGCGGATCTGCCGGTGCATTTCGTGCCACAGGCTACCCTGACGGAAGGTGTGCCGGTGTTCCGCCTGTTTGTTGAAGCCGGACTGGCCAAAACCAATGGGGAAGCCCGCCGGCTGGTGCGCGGCGGCGGCGCGCGCGTGAACAATGCCGTGGTACAGGATGAAAACGGCGTGATTTCAGAAAAAGACATGGCGGACGGCGCCATTCGGTTGTCTTCTGGCAAGAAGCACCATGTTCTGGTCAAAGTTGGGTAGTTTTCTCACTCCAGAAAAATATCAAGGTGACAGGAGCACGCCGTATGAAACGTACCCCTCTGATTCTGGGTTGTCTGGGGCTGACACTGGTCGGCACGCTCTCTGGCTGTGCAGGCCCGGTTTATAGCGGGGGGTATGACTATTACGGGTACAGCCCGTCCCGTGGTTATGATGACTATTACGGCTATGGCCCGCGCTGGGGCTATTCAGACAGGCGCGCCCGCCCGTTCCCCGGTGGTAGCAGGCCCGGCATGGCCCCGCGTCCCGGTCGGCCGGGTGGCGGTGGCGGTCGTCCGCCGCATGGCGGGGGTGGTGGCCGTCCCGGTGGTGGCGGGCGTCCGGGGGGTGGTCCCGGAGGCGGTGGACATGGCGGCGGAGGCCCCGGTGGGGGTGGCGGACCGGGTGGTCCGGGCCGCTGATCCGGCTTTAAGGCATGGATGGAAGAGGGAGCCGGTTTATGGCTCCCTTTTTTATGGGGAGCAGTAAAAAATCCCCCTGATTATCCACAGGGTCTGGAGTCGCTTTTTACTGGTTTTCTGAGTCGTGCACCGATGTTGCACCCGTTATCCACAGGTTTATTCACGGCATGCGGGATCTCGGTTGTCTCAGGCGATGGGGCAGGGCGTGCTTTCGGGAACCCTGCGCCGGGGAGCCCTTTTTGTCCGCATCAGATACGGAGGGGCTGATGCACATGGAGCATCAGGACTTTTCCTCGCGCCCTTGGATAAAGGGAGATAAAAGTGCGGACTGATAAAAAGCAGGGAAATCATGGTGCTGCTGGACAGGATTGAACTGTCGACCTCTCCCTTACCAAGGGAGTGCTCTACCACTGAGCTACAGCAGCCCGCTGGCGGCGTTCTAGCTGGTCATGCCAAACGCCGCAAGTCTGTTTCCGCCTAAAAAGCGGAATTAATCGTCACGATGGGTTTTTTCCATCCGTTCATGCTGTTCCTGTGCCTCGATGGACAGGGTGGCAATCGGGCGGGCTTCCAGCCGACGCAGGGTGATGGGTTCACCCGTTTCTTCACAATAGCCGTAAGACCCGTTTTCAATGCGCTGGAGGGCAAGGTTGATCTTGCCGATCAGCTTGCGTGCGCGGTCACGGGTGCGCAGCTCCAGCGCCCGGTCTGTCTCCACGCTGGCGCGGTCCGTAATGTCGGCTTCATGAATGCCACCTTCAGAAAGGCTGGCGAGGGTATCTCCGGCTTCCTTGAGGAGTTCAGAGCGCCACTTCAGCAGTTTTTGTCTGAAATATTCCGTCTGAAGAGGGTTCATAAACTCTTCATCATCTGACGGGCGATAGTCTGGCGGTAGAGTAATCATGTCAGTTGTCAGCCTTTGCAATGACAGGACACCTGCCTTGAAAGAATGACGCGGCTTATAGCGGCGTGAACCCGGAACGCCAAGAACATTATGAGATTTCAGAGGAAGAAAACGGACAACATAGGCATGCAGCCAGCCCGATATGCTCAAGAAATAGTATGGCAGCCGGACGCTAATAAAAGGAAATATTTAAATTTTCTTACAAACAGGATGCGTGGTGCTGCCGCAGGCTGTGGCCCGGCTCTGGGCTGAAGCCGCCAGCATCCACCCCGCAAACAGGAAAATCCAGCCCGCTGTAGGGAAGGAGAACAGGGCGCTGGTGGAGGCCACAGGCCACAAAAGCACACAGCACATAATAAACAGCATGGCCTGCTGCGGGTGCGTGGCCGGTGCCAGCGCACGCAGGCCGGTGCGCAGCCAGCACATAATCATCCAGCCAAATGCGGCCAGCCCCGGCAGGCCCGCGGTGGTGGCAATTTGCAGATAATAATTATGGGGGTGGATGTTGCAGCCTTTCCCCGTATCACTGTCCAGCGGGGGCAGGCCAAATGGCGTCAGGGCCTCGGTATGGAACGGGACGTGGCAAAAATTTCTGAACCCGTCCATGCCAAGCCCCAGCCAGGGGTGGGAGACAACCATTGTCACGGCAGTGCGGTACAGCCTGCCGTAATCGCTCTGGGTAAAATGGTGTAACTGGCTGGAAAACTTCAGTACCAGCTTGGCGTAGGTGCGCGGGGAGATAACCGGCAGACTGGCAATCAGACCCCCTACGACCACCATAATCAGCACAAACGGCACCCGAAAGCGGCGGACCATCAGGGCTGTCAGCATCAGGCCGAACAGGAGCAGCACATTGCTCATCCGCTGGCCGATCAGCACCATGGTTGTCACGCTCAGCACCAGCAGTAAGGCTCCGCCTGCCCATGCGGAGAGGCGTCTGGTGTGGAATGCGTGCAGAACAACCGGCATCAGCGCCGGAAAAAACAGCATGAGCAGCGTAAATCCGGCCCGTGGCTTCATGAAGGGGCCGGTCAGTGCGCCATCATCAGCAGGCGGGTAGCCCAGCAGATTGGTGCCGGTCAGATACTGCTTCCAGCACTGGCCTATCAGCCAGAAGGCCAGCACGAATAAAATTGTAGCCAGCATTTTGCGCCGCGTGGCGGAAACCAGAATCCAGCTTTCCAGTGCTGCGGCCAGCAGAAAGAGGCGGGGCAGGCATAACGCCTGTACCCATGCCTCCCGCAGACCGACATAAACGGAGGAGATCAGGCATAATGCGCAGAACAGTGCGGCGGGGCGCAGCCAGTCCTTACGGGTCCAGAGCCAGTCTTTCTGCACAACGGAATAGAGCAGGAAGAGGCAGCCGATCAGTGTGGCGGCAACGTCACTCAGCGCGCGGCTGTAAAAAAACAGAACAGGGAGAAGAAAGGTGCATCCTGTTCCACACAGCGTCAGCATCGCAGCAAGGCGGCCGGAAGAGCGGGGTACTAAGGATGCAGGTGTCATGACGGAACAATCCCGTTGTGACAGACCGCATAACCCCGGCGGAAGACCGGGGGAGGGACTGTCAGACCTCTCAGTCAATCAGAACGGGATTTCGTCGTCCAGATCACTGTTGCCGGGGGCGTCCCAGCCACCGGAGTTGCCACCGCCGCCGGGCCCGCGGGAGGGCGCATTCTGGCGCGGTGCGGAAGAGCCTCCAAAGTCACCCCCGCCCATGGAGCCGCCCCCATAACCACCGGAGTTGCCGCCACCGTAACCCCCGCCAGCATTGCCGCCGCCGTAGCTGCTGCCACCGCCGCCATACCCGCCGGATTCTTCCCCTTCGCCACCGCTGCGGCTGTCGAGCAGAACCAGTTCACCACGGAACCGCTCAACAATGACTTCCGTCGTATAGCGTTCCTGGCCGGACTGGTCGGTCCATTTGCGGGTCTGCAACGCGCCTTCCAGATAGACCTTGCGGCCTTTCCGCAGGAAGCGCTCTGCCACATCGGCCAGACGATCGTTAAAAATTACCACACGGTGCCATTCCGTGCGTTCCCGGCGCTCGCCGGAGGCACGGTCGTTCCATGTGTCACTGGTGGCGATAGAAAAAGAGACGATTTTCATGCCGTTCTGGCTGGTGCGGACTTCCGGGTCTTTGCCCAGATTGCCCACCAGAATAACCTTATTGACGCTGCCAGCCATCAGTGACCCCGTTTTCTAGAACAATAATAAAGAGTATTCCGCCCGTGTAGCGCACTCCTGCGCAACCCGCCAGTTCCCCGTTGGTTCTTCTTCTGTAAAATGACGCATCCCGTGCGGAATGCGCCCTGCGCGTGTACTGTTGCCTAGGCTTTCAGCCGCCACAGCGTCAGCCGTGCCGCGCCGTGCTTCCGTTCCGCCAGTAATGTTCCGGCATAAACAGGGGGAGGAGGTGCTTCTTCGCCCTCGCCTGCGGGTGCGGCGGGTGGCGGGACGTCTGCCTCTTCCGCATTTTCCAGCCGTAATGGCAGAGGTTCCTGTGCTGCGGTTTCAATCACCGCAATAGCGCCGGGGGCAATCCATCCCTGTGCATCCAGTGCCGCCAGTGTGCGGGCAGGCAGATCCTGCCGGTAGGGCGGGTCCAGAAACAGCAGAGAGCAGGGGGCCGGAGCATGGGTCGGCTTCGTGACGTCGCGCGGGATAACCTTGCTCCGGTCCTCCCAGCGGCACCCGGCAATATTGGCGCGCAGGGCCGCAAGGGCGGGGCGGTCTTTCTCAAAAAACGTCGCGTAATCCGCCCCGCGTGAGAGTGCTTCCAGCCCCAGCGCACCTGTGCCTGCAAAGGCGTCCAGCACGCGGGCGCCATTCAGCAGGTCCGGCCCGCCCCACGGCGCGTGGAGCAGGATATCAAACACAGCCTGACGCACCCGGTCCGCCGTGGGGCGGGTTGTGGTGCCGGTGGGGGCTGCCAGCATGCGGCCTTTGCGGGCTCCTGCAATAATCCGCATTGTCTAACGTGTCTTGGTGCCAGTGGAGGCGGAAGCCGGTTTACGAGGGGGCGTTTTTTCCGGTGCTTTGGGCATCTGTTCACGCAGGGTCTTGCCGGGCACTTCTTCCAGTTCTCCCCGTTGCAGGGTGCCAAGCTGGAAGGGGCCGTAACTGGTGCGGATCAGGCGGCTGACATGCAGGTTCAGGCCCATCATCACCTTACGGATTTCCCGGTTCTTGCCCTCACGCAGGGAGACGGTGAGCCAGGCATTGTCCCCTTTGCGGGAATCAAGTCCGGCTTCAATCGGCCCGTACCGTACGCCGTCAAACACGCTGCCTTTGGCCAGTGCTGCCAGCCGGGCCTCATCCACCACACCAAACACGCGGACGCGGTAGCGGCGCAGCCAGCCGTTGGTCGGCAGTTCCAGTCTGCGTGCCAGTTCACCATCATTGGTCAGCAGCAGCAGGCCCTCACTGTTCAGGTCCAGCCGCCCGACGCTGATCACGCGCGGCATGCCTTCCGGCAGAGAGGCAAAAACCGTGGGGCGGCCTTCCGGGTCCTTGTGCGTCGTGACCAGTCCGTCCGGCTTGTGGTAGCGCCACAGGCGGGTGCGCTGGGGCTGCTCAACAACATTGCCGTCCACCTGAACAAGATCACTGGAAGTGACAAACGTGGCGGGATGAGTCACGGGCTGGTTGTTCAGCTTGACCCGTCCTTCCTCAATCATCCGCTCGGCATCACGCCGACTGGCCACACCGGTCCGGCCCAGCCATTTGGCAATGCGTTCTCCACGCGATTCCTGCGTCACTCTGATTCTCCTGCTGCCTGCACAAAGGCGCTAAAAATGCTCCGGTCACCCGGGTCTATGCCAAATTCCGGATGCCATTGCACCCCAAGGCAAAATGGAAGGGCCGGGTCTTCCAGCCCTTCAATCAGTCCATCTTCCGCCACAGCATTCACAACCCCGCGTCCGGGCGTGCGCACAGCCTGATGATGGGAGGAGTTTACAGCCATCCGTGGCCGCCCCACGCAGCGGGCCAGCAGGGTCTCCGGTGTCAGGAGCACCGCATGGCTGGCTTCATCGCGCGGGTTGGGCTGTTCATGCGGTAGGGCGGTGGGGCAGGCATCGGGGATGTGCTGGATCAGCGTGCCGCCAAGGGCCACGGCCAGAAGCTGCATGCCGCCGCAAATACCCAGTACCGGCATCCTGCGCTGCATGGCGGTCGCCAGATAAGCCTGCTCGGCCTGCGTGCGCACCGGGCGCAGCGTAACGCTGCTATGGCGCTCGGTCTCGCCATACAAAGCGGGATCAATATCAAACGCCCCGCCAGTAATCAGCAGTCCGTCAATCTGATCAATATAGTCAGGGGCAAGCTGAGGGAACAGCGGCAGGGCAACGGGTAGCCCTCCCGCCGTTGCAATAGCGGACAGATAGTTTTCCCGCAGAGCATACCACGGGAATCGGGAATAGCGGTCTGGTCCGCCCGCCTCATGGTCAAGCGTAATGCCGATAACGGGGCGGCGTGCAGTCATGAACTCGGGTGTCTTTTTTCAGAAAAAGGCGGATGAAGCGTATCAGGTGCCACACCCCGCGCCGGTTTGCACGGGGATAAACACCAGCATCTTCTGAAACAGGACAGTTTTCCCGAAAAAACGAGGCTCAGCCCTGCAGAAGGGCAATCGTTCGGACGTGCGGTGAGGCGGTTGCCGGTTCATTCACCGTCCGGTCGACAACGGCAAGGCCGAGGCCGATTGCAGCGGCGGCGAGGATGAGAGACAGACTGTGCATGGTACTAATCCTTTCCGCGTCTGGTGTGTCAGGGCGATATTGCCCGGCACGATAGGTCTGAGCCGGTGCTCTGTTACAGAACAGATCATGGCATCTATAAGGCACAATGACAGAGAAGATCGCGCTTTTGCAAGAAAAAACGACTGTTTAAAATAAGGCAGATGGACTCATTTTCCTGAACGGCGTGTGAGGCCTGAAATATTTGGTGAGGCTTCCTTCAGAGCAGGACAAACACCGGGGTTTGCGGCATGACAGGGCCGGTCAGGGTGGCGGAGCTGGCATCCGGCCAGAAAAACGTCCGTGGCAGAGCCAGTATGGTCAAAAGAGGCGCAATGGCATGAAAAACGGGATGGAACTGGCACTGTGCGAAGCGCGGAACGCAGCGGAGCGGGGGGAAGTTCCTGTGGGCGCGGTTGTGCTGGGGCCGGATGGCACAGTGCTGGCGCAGGGGGGTAACCGGGTGGAAGAGCTCCAGGACCCGTCCGCCCATGCGGAGATGCTGGTTATGCGGGAGGCCCTTGCGGCCCGCGGCGGGCAGCGGCTGGCGGACTGCACACTGGTCGTGACACTGGAGCCCTGCCCGATGTGTGCGGCGGCTCTGGCGCATTTCCGGGTCGGGCGGGTGCTGTTCGGAGCGTATGACCCAAAAGGCGGCGGGGTGGAGCATGGGCCACGCCTGCCGTTTCGCGCAGAGGCCCTGCACAGGCCGGAAATTATTGGCGGTGTGCGGGAACAGGAGGCAGCAGCCCTGCTGAAAACATTTTTCCAGTCGCTCAGAACACGGGAAGAGGCGGAAAAATCCCTCCCGTAGCCTGTGTTAAAATTCTGATCTTCTGACAGTCTTCGTGCATCGCGGTCTTTTGTTTTTGCCATCAAGGAACCATGTTAACGGCAGAAGCGTATGATATCTGGCCTGTATGGCCTGAATGATACGCCCCGGCGGGGATCAGCCCTGTTGGCAGAAAGTTTAAGGGAACAGTCGGAATCGTGATGTCGGAAAAATCTGTATCCAAGTTTTTCGGGCGGACTCACCGCAAGACACTTCTGGTCCTTCTGGCTGGTGTCGCCTTTGCAGGGACAACCGGCATCGGGCCTTCTGGCGTACACGCCGCCTATGCTGAGGATGCCGGGGCCATCAAGCCGAGCAGCCCGGTCCAGACGCTTCCAAACTTTGTCAATCTGGTCAAACAGGTCAAACCGGCTGTTGTGTCCATCACCTCCATGATCAAGGCAGACGCCGTTGAGGGTGAAGGCGGCGGCATGGGCGGAATGGGTGGTGGTATGGGCGGCATGCCCTTTCCTTTCCCGTTCCCCTTCCAGATGGCGCCCCAGCAGTCCCGCCAGCAGATTGAAGCGCGTGGCTCAGGCTTCCTGATCTCGGCTGATGGCTATGTGGTGACCAACAACCATGTGGTGAAAGGGGCCACCAAGGTTACCGTCACGCTGGATGATGGCACCACGCTGCCAGCAAAAATCATCGGCCGGGATGGCAAGACGGATCTGGCTCTTCTGAAAGTCACCTCCACCCAGAAACTGCCCTTTATCGAACTGGGTGAATCGGACGATGTGCAGCCCGGTGAATGGGTTGTGGCCGTTGGTAACCCGTATGGTCTGGGCGGCACCGTTACGGCGGGGATCGTCTCTGCCCGTGGGCGTGACATTAATGAAGGCCCGTACGACAACTTCATCCAGATTGATGCGCCGATCAATCGCGGGAACTCCGGTGGTCCGCTCTTTACGCAGGACGGCAAAGTGGTGGGTGTGAATACCGCCATTCTGTCCCCCTCCGGCGGTGGCTCCATCGGGATTGGCTTTGCCATTCCGTCCGACACCGTGCGCAGCGTAACGGACCAGCTCCGCAAAACCGGCCATGTGGTGCGTGGTTATCTGGGCGTGAATGCTCAGGTGATTTCCCCGGCTATGGCCAAGGCCCTGAACATGCCGGTCCCGGCTCCGGGTGCGCCGCCTGCCGGTGCGCTGGTCGCCAGCACCAGCCCGGACAGCCCGGCTGAAAAAGCTGGTCTGAAGGCGGAAGATATTGTGACCGACTTTAACGGTCAGAAAGTCTCCTCCCCGCATGATCTGGCTGTGCGTGTGGCCTCTGTCGCTCCCGGTACGGACGCCAAAATTGGCTATCTGCGGGGCGGCAAGCCGCAGACGCTGACGGTAAAGATCGGCAACCTCGCCAAAGCCTCGAATGATGGCGGGATTGAAGGCAGCGCCTCCTCCGGCCCGCATCTGGGCGTCTCCCTGACACCGCTGAGTGGGGATATCCGCCGCCAGCTTGGTCTGGGCAGTGATGTGCATGGTGTGGTGGTGAATGACGTGCAGCCGGGCTCCCCGGCGGATCAGGCCGGCATTCGCCCCGGCGATGTGATCCAGTCTGTCAGCAACCAGAGCGTTGATTCGCCGCGGGCAGCGGTAACAGCCGTGCGTGGTGCGCTGGCTGCTAAAAAGCCGGTTCTGCTGCGTGTGCTGCGGGATGGACAGTCTCTGTTTATTGCCATCTCTCCGGATGGCACGGGGGACGGCTCTGACTCCGGCGCCACCAGTGGCGGGGACGACGACGACAACTAAAACCGTTTTATACGGGATAAGGCCGGGGGACTGACCCGGCCTGAAAGAACGCTGGCTCTGGAAAGGGCCAGCGTTTTTTTGTGCTTACACGCTGATATTATTTTCAGAAATCCGTAAAATGCTCTCTGGATAAAATGTTGTAACATAAAACCATTATAAAATTTTGATTAAATTCGGGGTCTTATGGATGAAATTTTCAGCCAGATCAGGTTAGTGCCACAAATGCAACAAAGCTATGCTCCAGTCTCGGGGCTTGTTTGCTTTGGTCCTGAGCGGGTATCTCCTGCGTATTGATAAAGTGGGAGCGATCCGCCCTATGACCCTCGCGCGTTTTTTCCATCTGCCATGCAGGGCTGCCTGATGCGCGCTGCACAGAGAGTGGCCATGCTGCTGCGTGCCGGGTGGGGTGTGTCTGGCCTGCTGTGTTCCGTGGTGTGTCCGCTCAGCGTGTCCGTTATGGCCAGCGCTCCGGCATGGGCGGAAAAGGCGGCCCTTATTGTGGGGAAAGACGGCAGCCTGAGCGTGCCGGAGGGCTCCCCCCTGCGGAAGCGGCTGGAAATTGAGGCTGTACAGGTTGTTGTCCCGAAGGACACCCTGTCTGTCCCCGGTGCGATTGTTACGGAACCTTCCCGGCAGGTGCCGGTATTTGCCCCGGTTACAGGCCGGATTATGGCGCTGAATGTTGTGCCCGGCCAGCATGTGCGGCACGGCCAGCCACTGGCGACCCTGCTGGCCGGAGATATGGCGCAGGCCGCCACGGATGAAGAAAAAGCCCGTGCCGGACTGGTGCTGGCGCAGGCCGCTATGGCGCGCGCTCAGCAGGTCAGGCAGGCCGGGGGTGCTGCCACGCGGGATGTGGAAGCTGCCCGTGCAGCACTGGTGCAGGCGCAGGCGGAGGAACGCCGCGCGCAGGACCGTCTGGCCTCGTTTGATGATAAAGCCGCCGCAGGCGGCACACTGACGCTGCGCTCCCCGGTGGATGGCGTTGTTTCAGCCGTTAACATGGCGCCGGGCCAGAATGTGACGGACCTTACCGCAGCACTGCTGAGCGTGGAAGACCTCTCTGAAATCTGGGCGGTGGCGGATGTGCCGGAAGCGGATGTGGACCAGATTCATATTGGTCAGTCCGTCACCCTTACCCTGCCCGCGCGGCAGGGAGTGCTGCTGTATGGGGAAATTGCAACGGTTGAGCCGGATCTGCGGCCTGAAACACGCCGCCTGCGCGCCATGATCCCGCTGCCCAACCCGGATGAAGATCTGCACCCCAATATGTTCGCCACAGTCAATATTCAGCTCAAACAGCCACCGGGCCTTATGGTGCCGCAATCGGCCCTGCTGATGAATAATGACAACGTGACGGTGTTTGTTGAAACCGCCCCCTGGACGTTCATGCGGCGCAAGGTCGGAATCTCCTATGATGAAGGAGAAGATACGCGGGTGCTGAGCGGGCTGAGCGCAGGAGACCGCATTGTGACGCGCGGCGGAGTCCTGCTGAACGATGATTGAGCAGATTATTGCCGCCTGCCTGCGGGAGCGCCGGATTGTTTTTGTCGCCATGGCCGTGCTTGCCCTGTGGGGTGGCTGGGCGTGGAAAGACCTGCCGGTTGAAGCCTATCCGGACCTCGGGGCTGTGTCCGTTCAGGTCACCACCCAAAGCTCCGGGCTGGCGGCGGAAGAGGTGGAACAGCAGATTACCATCCCGCTGGAACGCCAGCTTGCGGCCACGCCGGGGCTGGCCAACAGCCGTTCCAGCAGCACGTTTGGCCTTTCGCTTATCAACCTGATTTTCCGGGACGGCGTAAATGTCTACGCCGCCCGCCAGCGTGTGACGGAGCAACTGGCGCAGGTTACGCTGCCGCCGGGCGTTACGGCGGGGCTTGGGCCTGTCACCAGCCCGTCGGGCGAAATCTATCGCTACACGCTGGAATCAGACCGCCAGAATCTGATGCAGCTGTCAGAAATCCAGCGCTGGATTGTAGTGCCCGCTCTGAGCAAAGTGCAGGGCGTGGCCACCATCAACAATTTTGGTGGCTTCACGCGGGAATATCAGTTGTTGCTGGATCCGGCCTCGCTCTCCCGCTTCCATGTGGGCGTCAATGATGTTTTGACAGCCATTACCAACAGCAGCGTCAATGCTGGCGGTGGCCGCGTGGCGCGGGGTGAGCAGTCCTACATTGTGCGTGGCGTGGGGATGATCCATTCGCTGGATGAGATGGGCGATATTCCCGTCACCCAGCATGACGGCGTGCCGGTTTTCCTGCGGGAGCTGGGCCGGATGCAGCTTGGGCATCAGGTGCGGGAAGGGATTCTGGGGAAAAACGGCAACCCCGATACCATTGAGGGCATTGTCAGCATGGTCACGGGGGAAAACGCCTCGAAAGTGCTGGACCTGCTACATGCCCGCGTGGCGCAACTGCAAAAGCAGCTAGAGCCACAGGGGGTGCGGATCGTGCCCTATATTGACCGTGATGTTCTGGTGAACGCCACCACGGAGAAAGTGACGCACACGGTTCTGGAAGGTGTGGGGCTGGTTTTTGTTATCCTCATTCTCTTCCTTGGCAGCCCGCGCAGTGCGCTGGTCGCGGCGGTGACAATCCCGCTGGCGCTGGCGACGGTCTTTCTCATCATGAGTCTGCTCGGCATGCCCGCCAACCTGTTTTCCCTCGGGGCGATCGACTTCGGGGTGATTGTGGACGGCGCGATTGTGGTGACGGAATCCATCCTGCGCCTGCGGGAGGAGCAGCCGGGCCACACCATGACGCTGGAAGACGTGGAGGGGCTGACAAAGCATGTCGGCCGCGCCATCGTCTTCGCTACGCTGGTGATTATTGTCGCTTACAGCCCGCTTTTTGCGTTTGAAGGCGCGGAGGGGCGGCTGTTCCGGCCGATGGCCTTTACCGTCAGCTTTGCGCTGCTGGGGGCTCTGCTCAGCGCCATTGTGCTCACACCGTCTCTGGCCTTTCTGGCCATGCGCAAGCCGCACAAGATTTTCCATAACAAGCCGCTGGAAAAGCTGCACCACCTGTACCATGACAGTCTGGCCCATGCCATGCGCCGCCCGCTGCTGGCCTATATCGGCGCGATTATCGCCTTTGTGCTGGTGGTTGTGCTGGGGATGCATACAGGGCGGGAATTTCTGCCGGAAATGGATGAAGGCGCGCTGTGGTTGCAGGTGCAGCTCCCCTCCGGTCTCTCGCTGGAAAAAGCAGGCGCCATGGCGGATGAAGTGCGCCATGCCATTTATACCTTTCCGGAAACATCTTACGCGGTCACGCAGCTTGGCCGGAATGATTCCGGGACGGACCCGTGGACGCCCTCCCATATTGAGGTGCCGGTTGGCCTGAAACCCTACAACACCTGGCCGCATGGTGAGACAAAGGCGCAGTTTGTTTCTAAACTGCATGAACGTCTGGCCAAAATTCCGGGCATTGATTTTGGCATCAGCCAGCCTATTGCCGATGGAATGAATGATCAGGTTGGCGGCGCACACTCCGCGCTGGTCCTGCGTGTTTACGGGAATGATGCGCGGGAAATCCGGCGCATTGGCAACCAGATTGTCTCCGTTCTGAAAACCGTAAAAGGCACGACGGAAGCCTCGGTTTTTCAGGAACCTGAAATTCCGGAACTCAATATTGTGGCAGACCGGGCTGCTGCGGCCCGGTACGGTATTTCCGTTGCGGATATTATGGCCGTCGTGGGCAACGCCATTGGCGATGGCCCTGTCTCCCAGATCTATATCGCAGACCGCACGTATAACATGACGGTGCGGGTGCCGCCTGCCACGGTCAGCAATCTGCGCACGCTGGCCCATCTGCCGCTGACAGCAGCCAACGGCGCGCAGATCCCGCTGGAGATGGTCGCACATATCGACCTGAAAACCGGCGAGGGCACGATCTCGCATGAAATGACGGAACGGCAGATCACGCTGCGGGTGGATAACGGTAAACGGCCTCTGTCCGAATATATGGCGGAAGCCCAGCAGAAAATTGCCGCACAGGTGCATTTCGACTCCAGCCTGTACCGGCTGCAATGGGCCGGTGCGTTTGAGCAGCAGCAGCGGGCGCAGGCCCGTCTGACTGTGGCGCTGGGCATTATGCTGGTGGTCATGCTGGTTCTGCTGTTTGCCGAATTCCGCAAGATGCGGCAGGCCGTGCTGATTCTGGCTGTGGTGCCGCTGGCTCTTCTGGGTGGTCTGGTCGCCTTGCAGGTGCGTGGTGATACGCTGAACGTCGCAACGGCTGTAGGCTTTATCGCGCTGTTCGGCGTGGCGGTGCAGAACGGCATTATCATGGTCTCCAACATCAACCGGCACAGGGCGCAGGGCGTGCCGCTGTATAATGCCGTGCTGGAAGGGGCAGGGGAGCGGTTCCGCCCCGTGCTGATGACGGCCACCGTTGCCAGCATGGGCATGTTGCCCGCCGCCCTTGCCACCGGCATCGGGACGGACGTGCAGCGCGGGCTGGCGACGGTTGTCGTCGGGGGGTTGGGGATTGCGACGTTGCTGACCCTGTTTATCCTGCCAACATTCTATTACGAGCTGGAAGCGTGGTGTGAGCGCCGGGCCGCAGCACGGGAGCCTGCGCCATGATGCGGAAAAACCTGATGCTCTGTGCCGCCACCGCTCTGGCGCTGGGTGGCTGTGCCGTTGGCCCCGACTTTAAAAAACCTGCACCGCCCGCACCAACGGCGTATGGGCAGGCCGGAAAGGGAGACACCACGCAGCCGGTGGCAGGCTCAGCGGACGCGGCTGCCGCTGGCCCGCAGAGTGTGGTGCAGGTGTTCCGTCCGGGGCAGGATATTCCGGCGCAATGGTGGGTGCTGTTCCACTCGCCCGATCTGGACAGGCTGGTGCGGCGGGCGCTGGACCAGAATCCGTCTCTGGAATCCGCGCGTGATGCGCTGGCAGCGGCTAATGAAAATCGTCTGGCCCAGCAGAGCGCGCTGTATCCGTCTATCTCCGGCAGCTTCAACCCGACCCGGCAAAAGACGTCCCGCACCTATTCTCCTGTGCCAAACAACAATTCCTGGCTCTACACGGTGCATACGGCCCAGCTGAACATCTCCTACGTGCCGGATCTGTGGGGCGGTGTGCGGCGCGGGGTGGAAGCGGCGAAAGCCCTGCGGGATGCGCAGCGGGACCAGTTGCAGGCGGTTTATCTGACCCTGACATCCTCCATCGTGCAGGCCGCGATTGATCAGGCCGCCCTGAATGCGCAGTTTCAGGCCACGCAGTCTCTTGTGGCCTTGCAGCGCACCTTGCTGGCCTCGGCGGAGCGGCAGGAACAGGTCGGGCAGTTTTCCCGCAATGACGTCGCGATGCAGCGGGCGTCTCTGGCACAGAATGAGGCGAGTCTGGCCCCGTTGCAAAAGCAGCTTGAGCAGCAGAAACATCTGATTGCCGCTCTGGTAGGAGACGCGCCGGACGCCCCGGAGCCGACATTTACGCTGGAGTCTCTCTCTCTTCCGGTTGAACTGCCCGTCAGCCTGCCCGCCCGGCTGGTTGAGCAGCGCCCGGATATCCGCACCGCTGCGGCCAACTGGCATGCAGCCTGTGCACAGGTCGGGGTGGCCGTGGCGAATCGTCTCCCCAATGTGCAGCTTGGCGCGACTCCGGGCTTTGCAGCCGCATCCATCGCGCAGATGGCCACGCCGGGTTTCGGGCAGTGGACGCTGGCCGCCATGATCACACAGCCTCTGTTTGATGGGGGCCTGCTGCGGCATCAGGAACATGCGGCGCGTGCGCAGTATGATCAGGCTGCGGCGGATTATCGCACGGCCCTGATCGCAGCCTTGCAGGATGTGGCGGATACTCTCACGGCCATTCGCTCGGATGCCGCAGCCTTAGGGGCCAATGCGTCTGCCGCGACGGCTGCGGCGGAAAGCTGGCATATTGCTCAGGCCCAGTACCGGCTGGGGGACGTGAGCGAGGTCGCTATGCTTCAGGCACAGCAGACGCAGCTTCAGGCTCAGCTCACGCTGGCACAGGCCCGGGCAGACAGATTGTCCGATACGGTTGCTCTGTTTCAGGCTCTGGGCGGAGGCTGGTGGAACAGTAAGGAGCCGGACGCGCCGCGGACACCGTCCTGGCATCCGGACAAAGGGCTAGCGGTTATTCTGCCCTGAGGTCTGGCCCGAGGCGAGGTCCGTCAGGCGGGAGACGGACAACACCCGGATGCCATGATTATCGGTGCCGGTAATGGTCTGCTCACGCCGTAAGGCGCTGATAGTTCGGCTGACGGTTTCAATCGTCAGGCCCAGATAATCAGCAATATCAACCCGCGTCATGGGCAGTGAGACCATGCAGCCCTCACTTTCCGTCTGATTCGGGCTCGCGGGGGGTAGCATGCGGTTCAGCAGGAAACTCGCCACACGTTCCCGCGCGGTCTTGCGGCCCAGCAGCAGCATCTGCTCCTGCGCCTCAGCCAGTTCATCCGTGACTTCCGAGAGAAGCCGCCGCTCAAACTGCGGGTAATCCGTCAGTAATGTTTCAAGCTGCGGGCGCAGAAAACGGCAGACCTGCACCGTATCCACGGTTTCCGCACTAAAAGCATAGGTGTCGGCGTTGGTCAGGCCCAGAAAATGCCCGATATCCGCAAAACCGGTAATCTGGCGGCGTCCATCCGGCAGGGATTTGAAGAGTTTAACCGTCCCGGATGTCACATTATAAAAAGCGACGGCGGGAGAGCCTTCTTCCACCACTGACGTGCCCGGCGGCAGGGTCAGCCGCTTGGACGCCTGTGCCAGAATGGCCAGTTCCGTATCATCAATCGCACTGCACACGCTCTGCGCGCGGATATCACAGACAAGGCACCGATGCAGGTCAGTGCCTGTCTCCGTGGAGAACCTGCGCCTGAGAGGCATGGAATGTGTCCGTGAACTGGGAGCAGGCAGCATGGAAAATACAGGTCCGGCAATGCCGGCTCTTGCGGACTCAGACTATGAGCCGGAAAAGCCTGAAAAGAGATGGCGTAAATATTAGGTTATTGTTGATATAAATCAACGACAGCTCTGAAAATTCTCGCAGTGCAAGAATGTTTAAAGCGAATATCAGAGTTGTGTCGTGCGCTGTGGTTTAAATAACACACTCTTCCACTGATCATAGCGCAGGTTTGATCTAAATCATGGTGGACAGGTGCCGCGCGTGATTTCTCCCCACTCATAAACTTACAGCGCAGTTGGAAGAGTAACAGGTATGGTCAAGCTTCGTTCCTTATTTACAGCCCTTGTGGCGGGTGTGGCTGCTGTCTCCGGCACCGCCGCAGCTCAGGCTCAGGTTGCTGCTCCGGCCGCCACCAATAATGCGGCTTACGTCAACGCTCCGGTGGTCGGCCAGATTCCGGCTGCTCCCCGTGCGGGCAGCGGGCATTGCGGCCTGTTTGAAACCTGCGCCAGCACCAAAATTGGTCTGGGCAAAGGCGACTTCCTGATCCGCCTGTCCGCTCTGGGCGTGATGCCGGAAGACCGTGACAGCAAAGTCTGGCTGAACGGCAACGCTATTCCAGGCCGCGTGAAGACCACGCGTCAGGTCATGCCGGAACTGACGTTTGAATACTTCTTTACCGACAACATCTCCATCGACCTGATTGCCGCCAGCACCCGTCACGAAGTGGCTGCTGAAGGCACGCCGTTTGGTAAAGTGGATGTCGGCAGCGCATGGGTTCTCCCCCCGACGGTTACGCTGGCATGGCACTTCCGCCCGCATAAGCGCTTCAACCCCTATCTGGGCGTTGGTGGCACTCTGGCATGGTTCCATAACGTTTCTCCCGCCGGTGGCCTCGTGCAGAAGCTCAATGTCGGTGTGACCGGCGGCCCGTCCGTCAACGCCGGTTTTGATTACCAGCTCGTTGGCAACTGGTTCTTCAACTTTGACGTCAAGCAGATGTTCGTGCGGATGCATGCCTGGGCGAACGACCGTGAATCCGGTGCCTTCATCAAGGCGCATGATTCGCTCGACCCGACAGTGGTCGGCGCTGGTATCGAATACCGGTTCTAGTCGTATGAGCGCGGTATCTTTATCTGATCTGGTTCTTCGTTACGGCGGGAACCTGCCGCGCTACACCAGCTACCCGACTGCAGCCAGCTTTACGGATGCGGTCGGGCCGGCGCAGGCCGAGCAATGGCTGCGCGCCCTTCCGGCGGATGCGCCGGTTTCTCTTTATTTCCATGTTCCGTTCTGTGATGAACTGTGCCGCTTCTGCGGATGCAATACCTCCGTCATGCGCCATGAGGACGGGCGCAGCGCGTATGGTGATCTGCTGCGTGAGGAACTGCGCCGTGTTGTGGCGCTGGTCGGTCCGCAGCGTTCAGTGCGGCATCTCCAGTTTGGGGGCGGAACACCGTCTACCCTGCCTGCGGCCGCACTCCGTCAGGTCATGCGCAGCGTACGCAAGTTTTTCCGTATTGAGGCCGATGCCGAACTGGCAATGGAACTGGACCCCCGGCACGTGCCTGAGGGATATCCTGCCTTGCTGGGTGAGCTTGGCTTTACCCGCATCAGCCTTGGCGTGCAGGATCTGGAAGAAAAAGTGCAGGAAGCCTGTGGGCGGCACCAGTCTTTTGCACAGACAGAAGCCTGCATCAACGCCGTGCGTGCAGCCGGTGTGTCCGGCGTCAATGTCGATCTGATTTATGGCCTGCCGTATCAGACGGAAGAGAGTGTTGCGGCTACGGCGCGGAAAATCGCCTCGCTGCGGCCCAGCCGTCTGGCGGTTTTCGGCTATGCCCATGTGCCGTGGAAGCAGAAGCGCCAGCGCCTGATTCCTGAAGAGTCTCTGCCTCAGCCTGTCGAGCGTCTGCGCCAGCGCGCCCGTATTGAGGAGGTCCTGTGCGCGGAAGGGTATCTGCCCATCGGGCTGGACCATTACGCTCTGCCGGACGATACGCTGGTCAGGGCCATGCAGGCAGGCACGCTGCGGCGGAATTTTCAGGGCTATACGACCGATTCGTCCACCGTGCTGCTGGGAATGGGCGCCTCCGCCATTTCCATGTTGCCGGGTGGCTATACGCAGAATATTACGGCGGTAGCACCTTATGCCCGTGCTCTGGCGGACGCGCCCTGTCTGCCGGTTGCCCGTGGTGTGGCCCGGACTGCGGAAGATACCCTGCGGGGCCGGCTGATTGAAGAACTGATGTGCACCATGCAGGTTGATCTTCAGGCAGGCGCTGCCGCAGAGCATGACTTTGCCGCTGAATATGCCGCGTTGCAGCCTTTTGTGGAGGACGGGTTTGTCCTGCTGGATGGGAGCCGCATACGGGTCATGGAAGCCGGGCGCCCCTTCCTGCGGAATGTGGCGGCCGTGTTTGATACGCACCGCCAGGCGTTATCATCCACAACGCCGGATGCGGCCCCGCAGCCCCGCTTCGCCACAGCGCTCTGAACCTGTGTGCGGCGGGTGCGTTACAGCACCGGAGTTGATCGTGCGCGTATTTTAGCGCATGGAGAGAAGACTTTTCCCGCCCGGATGCCATAAAAAAGAACGGTATTCTTCTTAAAGGCAGGAACCCGCATCACAGCTGAAGGACAGAACAGATGCGTTCTGACGCCCCCGCTTTGACAGAAAAGCTGGCTGCCATGCAGCCTGCACAGGTCCCGTTTACACACTGGATGCTGGACTCCGTGCTGGAGCCAGAGGCCTGTGAGGCTCTTCTGGAATGGGAGCCGGGGGAAGACGCCAGAGCCGGGGATGTCGGCGGACGGCGTGAGACCCGCAACAAGTTCCGCGTGTTTGTGGACCCGGCAACCCGTGCGCGGGATACCCGGCTGGACCGGATGGCCCACCTGTTTGACAGCGAAAAAGCGCGCAGCGTGTTCCGGGATGTGTGTGGCGCGGAACTGGATGATTCCGCCCTGCGGCTGGAATTGTGTCTGGATACGGACGGGTTCTGGCTGGAGCCACATACCGATATTGGAGCCAAGCGTCTCACGCTGCTGATCTCGCTCTCCACAAACGATAAAAACGGTGCGTGGGGCACAGACCTGATGTCTCCGGAGGGGGAATCTATCACACGCGCATCCGGTGCTTTTAATTCCGGCGTGCTGTTCATTCCCTCGGACAAGACATGGCATGGTTTTGTAAAGCGCCCCATTGAAGGCACCCGCCGCACGCTGATCGTCAATTTTGTGGACCCGGCATGGCGTGCCGTGCATGAGCTGGCATTTGGCCCGCGTGCCGTCGCTGCTCCGTCAGCCTGAAATCGGGACAAAAACAGGGCCTGAGAGCCGGATTCTGAGGCAGAATCCGAACGCGACTCAGGCTGTTTTTTTGCAATTCCACGCCAAATCGGCTTTAGGAAGGCTTCGCCGAGATCTCAACGGGGGCTGAACAGGAATGAGTGACTCTGTGCGTGAGTCGATGGAGTTTGATGTCGTTATCGTTGGCGGCGGGCCTGCTGGTCTGGCTGCGGCGATCCGCCTGCGCCAGCTTGCGCCGGAAGCAAGCGTCTGCCTGATTGAAAAAGGCAGTGAAATCGGGGCGCATATCGTCTCTGGTGCTGTCATTGAGCCACGGGCTCTGACAGAGCTTCTGCCAGACTGGCAGAAGCGGGGCGCACCGCTTAACACGCCGGTCACCTCGGAAGAGATGCTCTACCTGACTGAAACCCGCAGCCTGCGTGTGCCCATGCTGGACCGGCTGATGCCGCACATGGCTAATCATGGCAATTATATTGTCAGTCTGGGTGAAGTCTGCCGCTGGCTGGCGACACAGGCGGAAGAACTGGGCGTTGAAATTTATCCCGGCTTTGCCGGTGCGGAAGTCCTGATTGAAGAAAACCGCGTGGTTGGTGTGGCCACCGGGGACATGGGCATTACCAGAGACGGCGCACAGGGCCCCAACTACCAGCCGGGGATGGAGCTGCGCGGGCGGTATACGCTGTTTGCGGAAGGCTGCCGTGGCTCCCTGACCAAGCAGGTCATGGCGCATTATGACCTGCGTAAGGGGGTGGACCCGCAGACCTACGGGCTCGGGATCAAGGAAGTGTGGGAAATCCCGGCGGAAAACCATCGCCCCGGTTTGGTTCAGCACAGCTTTGGCTGGCCGCTGGATGATAAAACCTATGGCGGCGCGTGGCTGTATCATTTTGGCGAAAATCTGGTGTCTTACGGCTTTGTGGTCGGGCTGGATTATCCCAACACCTGGCTGTCCCCGTTTGAGGAAATGCAGCGCCTTAAACTGCACCCGGCTTTCCGTAAGCATCTGGAAGGGGGCCGCCGTGTCAGCTACGGCGCGCGTGCTCTTTCAGAGGGCGGACTGCAATCCATTCCGCGTCTCACCTTCCCCGGTGGTGCGCTGATCGGGGATACAGCGGGCTTCCTGAACATGCCCAAAATCAAAGGTACCCACACGGCCATGAAGTCCGGCATGCTGGCAGCGGAAGCTGTGGCTGAGGCCATGCAGACGGACCGGGTTGAGCCCGGCTCCTTCACGCAGCGCGTCAGGGAAAGCTGGCTGTGGGAAGAACTGTATGCCGCCCGCAATGTACGTCCGGGCTTTGCGCGTTTCGGCACGAAGGGTGGGGCAATTTATGCCGGGCTGGACGCCATGCTACTGCGTGGCCGTGCCCCATGGACCCTGCATTTCCGGCATCAGGACAATGAAACCCTGAAGCCTGCCGAGCTGTGTGAAAAGCCGAATTACCCCAAACCGGATGGCACGCTGACGTTTGACCGCCTGTCTTCCGTCTTCCTGTCCGCCACCAACCATGAGGAAGATCAGCCGGTGCATCTGCGCCTGCGGAATCCATCCCTGTGGAAAACGGTGAACTGGGATGTGTTCCGCGCACCGGAATCCCGTTACTGCCCGGCTGGTGTGTATGAAGTGGTGGATGAGGCAACCTCTCCCGCGTTGCACATCAACGCGCAGAACTGCGTGCATTGCAAAACGTGTGACATCAAGGACCCGACCCAGAATATCGACTGGACAGTGCCCGAAGGGGCTGGTGGCCCTAATTATCCTGCCGGGATGTGATTTTGTTGCAAAATACGGTAAGCAGCGTCTGAACGATCCTGCGTCTGCAAGCGAAAGAAGCCATGAAGATTGTAGTACCTGTTAAGCGGGTTGTTGATTACAACATCAAACCGCGTGTGAAGGCAGATGGCAGCGGCGTTGAAACCGCTGGCGTCAAAATGTCGATGAACCCCTTTGATGAGATCGCGGTGGAAGAAGCCGTGCGTCTCAAGGAAAAGGGCGTCGCAACAGAAGTTGTTGTCGTCTCCATCGGCGTGCAGCAGGCGCAGGATACGCTGCGCACTGCCATGGCCATGGGGGCGGACCGCGCCATTCTGGTGCTGTCTGAAGAAAGCCCGGAACCTCTGGCCGTTGCTAAAGTGCTCAAAGCACTCAGCGAGAAAGAGCAGCCCGGTCTGTTCATTCTCGGCAAGCAGGCCATTGATGATGACATGAACGCAACCGGCCAGATGCTGGCGGGTCTGCTGGGCTGGGGTCAGGGCACGTTTGCCGGTAAGGTTGAGGTTACGGATGGCCGCGTTCTGGTCACGCGTGAAATTGACGGCGGCACGGAAGATGTCTCTCTGGCCCTGCCTGCGGTTGTCACGGCGGATCTGCGCCTGAATGAGCCGCGCTATGCCTCTCTGCCCAACATCATGAAGGCCCGCAAAAAGCCGCTGGAAACGCTGAAGGCGGAAGACCTTGGCGTGGATATGGCGCGTCGCCTCACTGTGGTGTCCGTGGCCGAACCGGAACAGCGTAAGGCTGGCGTAAAAGTTGGCTCCGTGGGTGAGCTGGTTGAAAAACTGCGTAACGAAGCAAAGGTGATCTGATCATGACCGCTCTTGTTCTTCTCGACCATGAAGAAGGCCGGATCAGAAAGTCTGCTCTTTCTGCTGTAACGGCTGCTGCCCAGCTGGGTGACGTGCATGTGCTGGTGACGGGTGATGCCGCCGTAGCGCAGGCAGCTGCCGCTATTTCCGGTGTGTCCAAGGTTCTGCATGCGGCCGATGCGCAGTATGCGCATGAACTGGCTGAACCTCTGGCAGCCCTGATCGTCTCGCTGGCTGGCGGGTATGACCAGATTATTGCTGCTGCCGGTGCCGTAGGGAAAAACGTGCTGCCGCGTGCAGCCGCCCTGCTGGATGTGCAGCCGATTCCGGAAGTGGTCCGCATTGTGGACGCCGAGACTTTCGTGCGCCCGATTTATGCAGGCAACGCTCTGGCAACCGTGCGGTCTTCCGATGCAAAGAAAGTTCTGACGGTTCGTGGTTCCGCGTTTGATGCCGCTCCGGCAGAAGGCGGCTCTGCCCCGGTGGAAGCTGTCGCCCCGGCTGCGACTCCGAACGTGTCCGAATTTGTGGCGGTTCACCTGTCCGAATCCGAGCGTCCGGAACTCGAATCCGCCCGTGTGGTGGTTTCTGGTGGACGTGGTCTCCAGAGCGAAGAGAAGTTCCATATTCTCGAACCTCTGGCCGACAAGCTGGGTGCGGCAATTGGTGCATCCCGCGCCGCGGTGGATTCGGGCTTTGTGCCGAACGAGTTTCAGGTTGGTCAGACCGGCAAGATTGTCGCGCCGGAACTGTATCTCGCCTTCGGGATTTCCGGCGCGATCCAGCATCTTGCCGGGATGAAAGACAGCCGCGTGATTGTGGCCGTCAATAAAGATCCGGAAGCCCCGATCTTTCAGGTTGCTGATTACGGCATTGAGGGTGATCTGTTTGAGGTCGTGCCCGCTCTGACAGCAGCTCTGAGCTAAACTGCTGAGACCCTGAAAAGCCTGTCCGCTCTCTTGGTCAGAGCGGGCAGGCTTTTTTTGTGTCCGGGGCCTGTTTTATCCAGCTTAAAAAAAGGCGGTTCAGTCCGCTGTCTTTTTTTCGGAAGATGCGACGCCATACGCTGCCAGAAACACGCGGACTGCGTTGCTGATCACTTTTTCTTCTTCCTCAGCTTCATTCTCCAGCGGCATGTTGAAGCGCTTCCTGTGCGCAATGCGTGTCTGGCACAGTGAGAAAAACTGCTCAGCAGCAAAAATCGGATCGTCTACTTTCAGCGTCCCCTGCGCGACCTGCCCTTCAATCCAGCCTGAAAGAGTCTCAAGGGCTCTCTTCGGGCCGCTCTGCCAGAACGTCGTGGCCAGATGCGGAAAATGTGGCGCCTCGGAAACAATAATCCGGTAGAGCATCAGGCTCTCGGGCGAGATGATCAGCCTGACAATTTCACGGGCCAGAGCCCGGAGCGTTTTTTCCGGGGAGAGACCTAACTGCTGCACCGGGGCCAGAACCTGTAACTTTTCCCGGCAGTTTTTTTCCACAAAGGCGGCAAACAGATCGCACTTGTTGGCAAAATAATTATAGAGCGTACCCTTGGAAACGCCGGCCTCGCGCGCAATGGCGGACATACTGGCCCCTTCAAAGCCATGGGCGGCAAAAATGGCTTTAGCCCCGGTCAGAATCTGTTCGCGCTTGGCTTCAGATTCTCCTGTGCAGAGGTGGGTCACCATTGCGGGCTTGGAGGGGGTGGCAGACATCGTGTGGTGTTATTCCCAAGTATGATGATTGACGCAACATTGAAAAACGATAGGTTGGCATGCTGACCGAACCGGTCGGTCAGTGCAAGAACCGGTTCGTGAGAATACAGATTTTCGTTAGGAGCAATCAGGTGGCGAAACGGTATGTGTCGGGGGCAGGCACCATAGTTCTGGCTTTAGCGCTGGGTGGATGCATGGTCGGCCCGGATTACAAAAAACCCGCCACGTGGACTCCGGCAGAATGGCAGCATGCCAAGCTGGAAGGGGCATCGCGGGTTCTGAGCGTACCCAGCACGCAGGCGCCAGATCCGGAATGGTGGTCGGTCTTTCAGGACCCGGAGCTGACATCTCTGGAAAAACGTCTGGCGTCAGAAAACCTTGATGTCCTTCAGGCGACCCAGCAGCTTGCTGTCAGCCGCGGGCAATTGCTGATTGCCGGTGCCGAGCGATTCCCCGATCTGGCAGCATCCGGCTCCTACAAACGGGCGCAGTACAGCAGCAAGCAGCTCAGCCGCGTTGTAGAACGTATTGGCCAGAATGCGCCGGAAGGGATGGGGGCACTCCTGTCCTCCCAGTCTTCTAACGTCTCTATCCCGCTGCTTAATCAGTGGCAGGATGGTCTTCAGGCCAGCTGGGAAATTGATCTGTGGGGCCGTGTGCGCCGGCAGTATGAAGCCGCCAAAGCCTATCTGACGGCCTCCATGGAAGAACGGCGCGGGATTCTCATTGCCCGGCAGGCAGAACTGGCCCGTGATTATATGGAACTGCGCGGCCTTCAGGAGCAGTTGCGCATCACCATTGCCAACCGCGATGCTGCGACGCAGATGCTCAAGCTCAGCAGCGCCCGCTATAAAAGCGGGCTGGTGAGTGAGCTGGATGTTGAGAGCGCCCGTTCTCAGGTAGAAAGCACCACATCCAGCATTCCGCAGTATGAGCAGCGGATTGCCATGCAGATTAACGCCATCAATCTGCTGATGGGAGCTCCCCCCGGTGGCCTGAATGCCGAACTGACACAGACGGCATCCATCCCGCTGGTCCCGGCCGCCGTGCCTGTTGGCCTGCCGTCTGAGTTGGCCCGCAGACGCCCGGATATCCGGGAGGCAGACGCAGAACTGCATGCTGCCACAGCGGAAGTCGGTCAGGCCGAAGCGGACTTCTATCCTAAAGTGACGATTGATGCCGGGTTTGGCTTCCAGTCCTTCTCCTTCCGGGACCTCGGGTTCTGGAGCGCCCGGACATGGAATGTCGGCCCCTCCATTTCCTTGCCGATTTTTCAGGGTGGCCGTCTGACCGGTCAGCTTGAGATGAAAAAAGCGTCTCAGAAGACTGCAGCTCTCCGGTATCGCAAAACCGTGCTGAAGGCGTGGAGTGAAGTTGATAACGCCCTGACAGCCTATGAGGCCGAGCAGAAGCGCAACCTCAGCCTGAAGGCGCAGGTCGCGGCGGATCAGCGGTCATGGCAACTGGCGCAGGAGCAGTATCGCCACGGTATGCAGAGTTTCCTGCAGGTGCTGGATACAGAGCGCCGCCTGCTGGCGTCCCAGACGCAACTGGCAGACAGCACGGCCGTTATCTCGGATAATTTGGTGCGTCTCTATAACGCGCTGGGCGGCGGCTGGGAGACAACATATCCGGAGACCGTCAAAGCGCCGACAAAAGTGGCGCAGCATAGTTAAGCTGCTGTCTGTTCCGGACAGAGCGAGAACCCCCGGCGTTTCTGACGCCGGGGGTTTTTTCGTTTGTAAGGGGAAGACTGGTGGAAGAGCCCGGTTTTAAGGCGAACGTCTCTTAAGGGTGCGAGGGAAGCCCATCATCAGCTCCGAGGTTCCCCGTGGAAGTCCTCTCAAAAACGATTCTATCCAGGCAGAGTCGTGATTCGGCAGAGGAAAAATCGGCTAACGCATTGAGAACTGGCGGGGAACTGGGGTTTTGTGTGTGTTTAAAAATTAAGACGCACTTTTTTGAAGTTTTTGTGTCGGATGGTGTTGACGGGTTGTGGGTGATCGCTTAGAAACCGCTTCACCGGACGAGATGACGGTTGGCAGCGGCCTCTGGCTCTGCTAGATTGATCGGC